>NZ_JBFROH010000032.1:7167-92131 GCF_041471425.1 Vibrio sp. 10N.261.52.C2
TACGAGATACGAGATACGAGATAAATGGGGAGTTTAAAAAGGTTGTTGGGATAAAACAAAGGGAAGAAAAAAAATATCGTGGCATAGCCGGGGGGACTATACCACGGGTGCCAACGACACCTTCGCTTGCTGCCGGAGTGATATAGCAAAGCCATATCACCTCTGGAATAAAATTAAAGAGAAGTAGTTTCTCTTCGATGGAGTAACTATACGTCCAGCTACTTATTTTACTTATAAAATTAACGACAGATACCTATGATAAAACCGACATTGTCTCAAGTAATTGATAATTAATGATTTATTTTTGTTTGGGAGGGTTTGTACTAGTGAGGTAGTTCTCGCTAGTTGTTGAAAGTAACGTTTTTGACGTAAACGTTTTTAACGAAACTTACGAGTATGTATTTTCGAAAACATTGATTTCACACAATAGAATTGTGGGCATGTATGTGTATCATGGCGTTAATAACAATCTTTCTCATTATCAGTCACGAATTGGGTACTTATGAAACTCTCACAACTAGAGCAAGGAAAGGCGGCTTCTATTGTTGCACTAACAGGTTTAACACCAGACGTAAGGAAGAAACTTATGGTCATGGGTATGTTGCCAAAAACCGAGGTGACGCTTATCCGCCGTGCACCTATGGGTGATCCGCTTCAAGTTGAAGTGAGAGGTGTTTCTATCGCCATTCGTGAAAGCATTGCAGAACAAATCGAGGTTATCTAAATGGATTATCAAGTTCTTACCGTTGGTAACCCGAATAGTGGTAAAACAACACTGTTCAACGCACTGACTGGTGCTAAGCAGCACGTTGGTAACTGGGTTGGTGTCACTGTTGAAAAGAAGACGGGTTTATACTCGCACGCTGGTGATCAGTTTCAACTAACGGATTTACCGGGTATCTATGCACTAGACAGTGGTAATGATGCGAACAGCATCGATGAGTCTATCGCGTCTCGCGCTGTTTTAACTCACCCAGCAGATGTGATCATCAATGTTGTCGACGCTAACTGTCTAGAACGAAGCTTATATATGACATTACAGCTGCGTGAGTTGGGTCGCCCAATGATCGTTGTGTTGAACAAAATGGATGTATTAAAGCGCGAACGTCAGGTGATTAACCTTAAAGCACTAGAGAAAGAGCTAGGTTGCCCAGTTCTAAGCTTGTCTGCAAACGATAAAGGTCAAGTGGTTCGCTTTAAAGAGCGTCTGCATAAACTGCTTGTTCAAGGTGTGAGCCTTGACCCTATCTCTATTGATTACGATGCCGCGTTAGAAGCTCTTATCCCTTCTGTTGAGTCACAATTTGATGATGCTGACGTATCTCACCGAGCGCTAGCGATTCGTGCTTTAGAAAATGATTACTTGGTATTGAATGGTTTAGCCCCACAAACTCGCACTCAAATTGATAGCGTGCGTCTTGGTGCCGATTTCGATATTGACCTTGCTGTTGCTGACGCTAAATACACTTTCTTACATGACCTTTGTAAACGTGTTCGTCGCAGCGAAGGCAAACTAAGCCGTAACTTTACAGAGAAAGCAGACCAATTCATTTTGAACAAATGGGTCGGTATTCCTTTCTTCTTCGTTATCATGTACCTAATGTTCATGTTCTCTATCAATATCGGTAGTGCGTTTATCGACTTCTTCGATATTGGTGTTGGAGCAATATTAGTTGATGGTGGACACCACTTATTAGATGGCCATTTACCAGTTTGGTTAGTCACTGTACTTGCTGATGGTATTGGCGGCGGTATCCAAACGGTTGCGACCTTTATTCCTGTTATCGCAGCGCTTTACCTATTCTTAGCGGTACTAGAAAGCTCAGGCTACATGGCTCGTGCTGCATTTGTACTTGATAAAGTGATGCAGAAGATTGGTTTACCGGGTAAAGCATTTGTCCCACTTGTACTGGGCTTTGGTTGTAACGTGCCTTCAATCATGGCAACTCGTACTCTTGACCAAGAGCGCGAACGTAAACTAGCAGCATCAATGGCGCCGTTTATGTCATGTGGTGCTCGTTTACCGGTATACGCACTGTTCGCGGCGGCGTTCTTCCCAGGTGCAGGACAAAACGTAGTATTCGCTCTGTACATCATGGGTATCGTTGCTTCTGTATTTACGGGTTTGTTCCTGAAAAACACGATCTACCCAGGTAGCAGTGATAGCTTAGTGATGGAAATGCCAGATTACGAATTGCCGACAGTGCAAAACGTAATGTTGAAAACTTGGCAGAAGCTGAAGCGTTTCGTACTTGGTGCAGGTAAAACAATCGTGATGGTTGTGGCTATTCTTAGCTTCCTAAACTCTCTAGGTATGGACGGCAGCTTTGGTAACGAAGATAGCGAAAACTCAGTACTGTCTAGAGCAGCTCAAGTTGTAACACCTGTATTCCAACCAATTGGTATTACTGAAGAGAACTGGCCTGCAACGGTTGGTATCATCACAGGTATTTTCGCTAAAGAAGCCGTTGTTGGTACATTAAATAGCCTATATACAACGCCTTCTGATGAAGAAGCAGCTGAGTTTGACTTAGCAGCAAGCCTGCAAGAAGCGGTAATGACGATCCCTGAAAACCTAGCCGGATTGAGCTACTCAGATCCATTAGGTATTGAAGTTGGCGACTTGTCTGACTCTAATTCTGTAGCAGCTGACCAAGAAGTCGATACCTCTATCTTTGGTAACTTGAAAGACAAGTTTGTATCTGGTCATGCGGCATTCGCTTACTTGATTCTTATCCTGCTTTACACGCCTTGTGTGGCCGCGATGGGTGCTTATGTTCGTGAATTTGGTCAGACGTTTGCACGCTTCATCGCGGTTTGGACGATGGCTCTTGGTTACTTTGGTGCGACTTTCTACTACCAAGCGGCAAACTTTGCTGCGCATCCTGTGACAAGTGCAGTATGGATGGTGGCGATTGCTGGTGGTTTTGTGGTGACGTATCGCGTCTTCAAGAAAGTGGGCAGTAAGCAGAAAGCACTAGAGGTGCAAGTAGTATGATTTTAACTGAACTTCATCAATACATTGATAGCCACGGCGTTGCGGCTCGTAAAGAGCTCGCTGCAAAGTTTGGCATGAGTGAAGATGGCGTCGATGCGATGCTGAGTGTTTGGGTCAAGAAAGGGAAAGTTTCTCGCTTGGTCGATACGAATAAGCATGGTCATACAACGCGTATTCGCTACACCATCAGCAAACAAGATGGTTTGTCGCTTAACGTGATGATGTAGTTCGGTCTTCAGACTCTCGTTGAAAAAGGCGAGATTAGAAAATGACAAAGCCGCTTATCTAAGATGAGCGGCTTTTTGTTATGTGTCTTTTCTGAAGTGTTTTGCTTTAAAGCTCAATGAGATGAACTCGAATTATGCTTTCTTGAAGATAGAGCTCAGTGACAGAACGTTTTGGATACGAGTCAGGATAGCGGCTTGATCTTCTTCACTGCGCTGTTCGCCTTTTGTATTACCCCATACTGGGCCGGGCCAAGCAATGTCGTCTTTGAAGCGTGCAATATGGTGGATGTGCAGTTGTGGCACCATATTACCCAGCGCACCAAGGTTCAATTTGTCTGGTTGGAACGTTGCTTCTAATGCTTGGCTTACCGCCTGAGATTCATGTAGGAACTGCTGTTGCTCTTTCATTGGTAAGTGGTGCAACTCTTTTAGGTTGGCACGTTTTGGTACCAAGATAACCCAAGGCACTGCGTTATCTTTGTGTAGCAGGGCTAAGCTCAGTGGAAATTCGCCGATAAGTGTGGTGTCTTTCGCAAGTTGCGGGTGAAGTTCGAAGCTCATGATCTTTCCAATTAATTGTTTTACATGAGTATAAGGTCGGAGTTTGAATGTGGCTAGGGCTTACGTTCTCAATAAGCAGATTCCCTATCACGTTCGTCCCTCACTGTAGGGAATGATGGCGAGAAGAGGGATAACGATTTGGTGTGGTTTGATGGCGCATCATTGATGTTGTCTTGGATTCACTACACCTATTCTCGTCATCTCCTAGAGCGACGAATGAGCGTAATAGGAGATCTCTTGCTGTGTAGGTTAGCTAATCGCTTAAATAATCGAGTAAACAAACCTCCAGACAAAAAAAGGTTGACGCTTTCACGTCAACCTTTCTAATTTTCTCGAATCTCGAATCTCGAATCTCGAATCTCGAATCTCGAATCTCGAATCTCGAATCTCGAATCGCTTACATGCGCTCTAGAGTGTCGATACCTAGAAGCGATAGACCTTGCTTGATCGTCTTCGCTGTTAGTGCAGCAAGCTTCAGACGGCTCTGCTTAACAGCTTCGTCTTCAGCAACTAGGATAGGGCACGCTTCGTAGAAGCTAGAGAATTGACCAGCTAGTTCGAACAGGTAGCTACACATGATGTGTGGTTGACCTTCACGAGCAACAGACTGTACTGCTTCTTCAAACTGTAGAAGTTTCGCGATAAGCGCTTTCTCTTTCTCTTCAGTGATTTTGATTTCACCTTCAAGCGAGTCCATAGAAATGCCAGCTTTAGCAAATACAGAAGCAACACGAGTGTATGCGTACTGCATGTATGGTGCTGTGTTGCCTTCGAATGCAAGCATGTTGTCCCAATCGAACACGTAGTCAGTAGTGCGGTGCTTAGAAAGGTCTGCGTACTTAACCGCTGCCATAGCAACAGTGTTCGCGATCGCTTTCTTCTCGTCTTCTGCTAGTTCTGGGTTCTTAGATTCGATTAGCTGCGCTGCACGAACTTCGGCTTCATCAAGAAGATCAGCAAGACGAACAGTACCGCCTGCACGAGTCTTGAATGGTTTACCGTCTTTACCTAGCATCATGCCGAATGCGTGGTGCTCAAGAGAAACAGATTCTGGGATGTAACCTGCTTTACGAACGATAGTCCAAGCTTGCATTAGGTGCTGGTGTTGACGTGAGTCGATGAAGTAAAGAACGCGGTCTGCGCCTAGTTCTTCAAAACGGTATTTTGCACAAGCAATGTCGGTTGTTGTGTAAAGGAAGCCGCCGTCGCGTTTCTGGATGATAACGCCCATTGGGTCACCATCTTTGTTTTTGTATTCGTCTAGGAATACAACTTGTGCGCCGTCATCTTCTTTAGCAAGACCTTGCTCTTTCAGATCCGCAACAATAGTTGGAAGCATGTGGTTGTACATGCTTTCGCCCATTACGTCATCACGTGTTAGAGACACGTTTAGACGATCGTAGTTGCGTTGGTTTTGAATCATTGTTACGTCAACAAGCTTCTTCCACATCTCTGCGCAGAACTCGTCGCCGCTTTGCAGTTTAACAACGTAGCCACGTGCTTTAACTGCGAACTCTTCGTCTTCATCGTAGAGCTTTTTAGATTCACGGTAGAAGCCTTCAAGGTCAGCAAGTTCCATTGAAACTTCACCAGACTCAGCCTGAACGCGCTCAAGGTTTGCGATAAGCATACCGAATTGAGTACCCCAGTCACCGATGTGGTTAGCGCGGATAACGTTGTGGCCTAGAAATTCTAGAGTACGAACTACTGCATCACCGATGATAGTTGAACGTAGGTGACCAACGTGCATTTCTTTAGCAACGTTTGGCGCAGAGTAATCCGCAACAATAGTTTGCGTTTCAGCAACGGCAACACCAAGGCGAGAGTCAGCCAATGCTGCGTCTGCTTGTTTGGCTAGGAAAGCTTCATCTAGGAAGATGTTTAGGAAACCCGGACCTGCGATTTCAACTTTAGACGCGATACCGTCTAGGTTTAGAACGTCCAATACTTTTTGAGCAAACTCTCGAGGATTAGTGCCTAGTCGCTTAGCAACGCCCATAACGCCGTTTGCTTGGTAGTCACCAAATTGTGGTTTTGCAGATTGGCGAACAGCCGCAGGAGAGCCTGCAGGTGCGCCAGCGGCTTCTAGAGCCTGAGATACTTTGTCATTAATAAGTGCTTGGATATTCACACGCGTTTCCTTCAATTCAAGGATGATAAGAGTGGCCGTTAATTCTTGGTCATTAAATTGGTTAATTATGCTTCTAGTTAACGATTTAATGCCACAATCAGCAGCAGACTCTGTTTAAGTTCACAGAAATGGCGGTAATCATACCAATTTTGTGCGGTTTCTTATAGGTCGAATTGATAGAAAATTAACATTTCCTGAGTGGTTTTTGACAATCGACTTTTAGCAAGACGCGTTTGCATGTTTAAGGAGCGAAAAGAACATAGTTATTGAGTGTTTTTTGTAAAAGCAACGCTTGTTGCAAAAGGCAAAACTGATAACATGCAGCCATTATTTGGAGAACACAGACAATGATGATGAGCCTGAAGCAAGCTGAACTAGAACCACAACAAATGATCGCCCGCCTTGATACTTTTATGGCAAAAATCGAGAGCCTAGGAAATACATTAGGTTTGGATTTAAGCTTTGCTCAAGCGGATCATATTGCGCTGCGAATCAATGACACTGAGCTAGCGAAATCTGCCCATCAAGCGTGGTCTGAGTACGGCTCTATGATTTCTGAGGCGATGATTAATGGTCGTCCAATTGTGGTGTTGGCTTTCGATGAACCCTTGCAAAGCCTTGGCTGGAAAATTGAATGTTTGGAGCTGCCATATCCAGCAGAAGGTAAGATTTACCCAAGCCAAGATTGGGAACATGTAGAGTTTGTGATTCCTTCTCATGCCCAAACAGCTGATGAGTATCTAGCGGATCTTAAAGAAACTTACCCGCAGTTCGCTGCTAACTTTGAAACGCTGGGTGAGCAAGGCGTTAAGATCAAACTCTCTAGCCCGAAAGGCGAGGGTGAACGCTTGAATAACCCAACAGTGGCTTTTAAACATCAAGGGATTTGCATCAAGCTGCATCCACACTCTTTGAAGAAGATTGTGGAATCAGAACAGGCTTAATTTGAATAGAGAGTTGCTAGGAAAGAGATTCCTGATCTCGCCTTGGCTCGTCGGAATGACGGGGTGTTCGATGAAATTTTCCAGAGTCTATCTTTGGATAGTGACAGACTGAGCGTTCGAGAGCGTATGTTAGAGCCTATAGCTCGAAGGTTCATCACCGAGTTCGTCATTCCCGATAGCGACGAAGGAGCGTAGTCGGGAATCTCTCAAAGCGAGTCTGATCATCAGATACAAAAAACGCGCGATGGGCTTTCCCTATTGCGCGTTTTTTATTGGGTTCTAACTGGAAGTCTTACCGGAAATCGAATATCCGATTTACAGAATTACAGTCTTGTTGCCGTAAACAAACACATGATCATTGATCACCTTGTTTAACGCCTTACTTAATACATTCTTCTCTACGTCACGACCGGCTTGTGCCATGTCTTTCGCGCTGAAGTTGTGATCCACAGGGATAACATCTTGCTTGATGATTGGACCTTCATCCAAATCATTCGTCACAAAGTGTGCCGTTGCGCCAATGATCTTCACGCCGCGCTCATACGCTTGTTGGTATGGCTTCGCGCCAATAAATGCTGGCAAGAAGCTGTGGTGGATATTGATGATCTTGTGGTGGTATTTTTCAACAAAACCTGGTGTCAGCACTCGCATGTACTTAGCCAAAACAAGGTAATCCGCCTCGTACTGGTCAATCACTTCTAGCATCTTCTTCTCATGTTCTTCACGGTTTAGCCCTTCGTGAGAAACATGGTGGTAAGGGATGTCAAAACGCTCGGTTAGGCTTTGTAGAATGTCGTAGTTACCGACAACGGCCGCAATTTCAACGTCTAAGCTGCCATCGAAGTTCTTCATTAGAATGTCGCCAAGGCAGTGTGCTTCCTTGGTCACGAGTATCACAACACGCTTGCGAGACGAATCAACAAGCTTACGTTTCGTATTTGGTGGCAGGGCTTGGTCTAAATCGGCAAGCAAGGTTTCATCATTGAAATAGCCTTCCAGCTCGGTGCGCATAAAGAAGTGGCCACTTGTGTTATCTACGAACTCATTGTTGTGAATAATATTGAGTTGGTGCTTATAACAAATATTGGTGATCTTAGAGATGAGGCCCGGGGCATCAGTACAATGTGTTAGTAAAGTTTTTCTTTCCATTTGCATCTTACTTCCATGAAATGTTGCACTTATTATATGAAATAGGGATTCTTCAAATTTAATGCAGGCCGTCGAACGGTGAACTGAGCCGCAATATCACCGTTATAATTAATCTATTATCAAGTTGGTTTCAACAAATTCTGCTGCTGATTTATCGCTTTGATAAATTGTTTGATATAGAAATATCAGTTTTTAGATAGAAAAACAGGCAGAAGCTTCATTTTTAAAAGTTTTGACCGTAGTACGCATTTGAACTTCAACCGAGTGAATTCATTGGCGAGAGGTACCGAATTAGATGGTCATGTTCTAGATGAAATGTGGGAAAGTAAGACCTCACCAACCGATGCAGCGAAAGCCATACAGCCTGGTGATAACCATTTTGAAGGTGCTCCTTGGCTATCACGTTATCTCAGTCGAAAATAAAAACGATTCTCTAATTCCTACTTCTTCAATTCTTACCTTCAAGGTAACTTAAGCCACGTCAAGCCAAACCAAACACCTCCGGTGCGAAGTCATTCTTGATTCGCGCCGGCTCACTAAACCTGCCATAATTCTCCTTCTCTTTTTCTAAACTTCGTACTCTATGATATCTAAAACGTTTTCTGCTGATGGCGCTCTGGGCAAAGCTATCCCTGGGTTTCAACCAAGACAAGCTCAGTTAGACATGGCTGAAGCGGTTTCACAAGCTATTGAAAATCAAAGCCAGTTGGTTGTTGAGGCTGGAACAGGTACTGGTAAGACGTTTGCTTACCTAGTGCCTGCGCTGCTTAGTGGCAAGAAAACCATCATTAGTACGGGGTCTAAAAACCTTCAAGAACAGCTGTTTCACCGAGATTTACCCTTGATGGTCGATGCGCTTGGCTTTTATGGTCAAGTTGCGTTGCTCAAAGGACGTTCAAACTATTTGTGTTTGGACAGACTCAGCCGCCAAATGATCGAGAGTCATGGTGCTCATACCGATCCAACGCTGCTGGCTCAGTTAGTCAAAGTTCGTAGTTGGTCGTCATCCACTCAAACGGGTGATTTAGGCGATTGTGATGATATCGCTGAAGACAGCCCGGTTATTCCAACCATTACCTCGACCAATGATAATTGCTTGGGTAAAGAGTGCCCAAGCTATACCGATTGCTTTGTGCTTAAAGCGCGTAAAAAAGCGATGGATTCCGATGTGGTGGTCGTAAACCACCACCTTTTCCTAGCTGATTTGGCGATCAAAGAAACCGGATTTGGCGAATTGATACCTGAAGCTGACGTGTTTATTTTCGATGAAGCACATCAACTTCCTGACATCGCCAGCCAGTACTTCGGACAATCGGTTTCCAGTCGACAGATCCAAGAGTTAGCCAAAGACATTGAAATTGCTTACCGAACTGAAGCCAAAGACATGCGTCAGCTACAGAAAGTAGGGGATAGGCTCGTTCAATCGTCAGCCGATCTGCGTATTGTGCTTGGTGATACCGGCTTTCGTGGTAACTGGCGCGAAGCTTTGAAATCCGAGTCGATTGCACGCGAGTTAGTTCGTTTGCAAGATGCTCTGCAACTTGCTGTTGATGTATTGAAGTTAGCACTTGGGCGAAGCCAGCTGTTAGATACCGCTTTCGAACGCGCAAATATGATTAAGTCGCGTATCGAACGTGTGTGCGATGTGTCGATCACTGGCTATTCGTATTGGTATGACACTACACCGCGCCACTTTGCTCTGCATATCACACCGCTTTCTGTCGCCGATAAATTCCACGAACAGATTGAGCTGAAGCCGGGCGCGTGGGTATTTACCTCAGCAACCTTGGCGGTGTCGGATGATTTCGACCACTTTACTTCTCGATTAGGGTTAAAACCGTCGGCACAGTTTTCATTGCCAAGCCCGTTTGATTACCCGAATCAGGCGCGCTTGTGTGTACCTCGTTATCTTCCTGAACCGAATAGCCCTGGCTTAGCCGATAAGCTAGTAAGAATGCTGACCCCTGTGATTGAGCAAAACCAAGGTCGCTGTTTCTTCTTGTGTACTTCACACAGCATGATGAAAGAGTTGGGGGAGCGATTTCGTGAAACCCTTTCGGTTCCCGTTCTGCTGCAAGGTGAGACAAGTAAGCAAAAAACCTTAGCCGAATTCATGGAATTAGGTAACGCATTGCTCGTAGCGACTGGCGCTTTCTGGGAGGGGATAGATGTTAGGGGCGACGCATTAAGCTGTGTTATCATCGATAAATTGCCCTTTACGGCCCCTGATGACCCTTTACTTAAGGCTCGAATCGAGGACTGTAAGCTAAAAGGGGGTGATCCTTTTGCACAAGTACAGTTGCCAGACGCTGTGATTACCTTGAAACAAGGTGTCGGCCGATTGATACGTGACAAGCGCGATAATGGTGCTTTGATTATTTGCGATAACCGATTGGTGACTCGCGATTACGGTGGCATATTTTTGGCGAGTTTACCGCCTATCCCTCGTACACGTGACTTAGGGGTCATTAAGGAATTCTTAGCTAAAGACCATTCAACCGCTGCTGAGTAATTGGCATTGTTGAGTTTAGCCATTATTTTTAGATTAGATAACGAATATTTGAGACACAAATGAGCGCGAAAATTCTTGCAGTAGATACCGCAACTGAAAACTGTTCAGTTGCATTAGTAATTGGTGACCAGGTGTTCGCACGTAGCGAAGAGGCTCCTCGAGACCATACGAAGAAAATTCTACCTATGGTGGATGAAGTACTGAAAGAAGCGAATGTCGCTTTAACCGATATCGATGCTATCGCGTTTGGCCAAGGCCCAGGCAGTTTCACGGGTGTGCGTATTGGTATTGGTATTGCTCAGGGCTTGGCTTTTGGTGCGGATTTACCAATGATTGGTGTCTCTACACTGGCAGCGATGGCGCAAGGCAGCTACCGTAAATTTGGTGAAACTCATGTAGCAACAGCGATTGATGCGCGTATGAGCGAAGTGTACTGGGCTCGTTACAGCCGCGAACAAGATGGTCGTTGGACTGCGGTTGATGCCGAATGTGTAACGCCACCAAGTGAACTGGCTGCGCAGTTAGAAGCAGATTCTGAAATATGGGCGAAAGTCGGTACCGGCTGGGAAGCTTATGCCGAGCATATGGATACACTTGCGATCAACACCAAAGCGTGTGAAGTGCTATTCCCAGAAGCTCAAGATATGGCGTTCCTTGCTCAATTTGCTTACGCAGAAGGTAAAGCGGTTGCAGCAGAAGAATCTGAGCCAGTTTATCTTCGTGACAAAGTGACTTGGAAGAAACTGCCAGGTCGCGAATAATTTTTACAAGGTTCTGATGCAAATTAGGTCTAAATGCGTATTATTTAGATTTGAGAGGGCAGATATTTAGTCATGGTATCAATTAACAACTTACCTCATTCTTCGATAGGCAGCACGTCTAAGCCGAATCGAATTAAAAAGAAGGAGCAGGCAAAAAAATCTGATGCTAGCACTGCGGTTGGGCAACCGACTAAGGTCGCTAATGCTGTTTCTCACTCTATTCGTCAAGTTAAAGAGTCTGAACTACACAAGGCTCAAATCCAGTATGATCTTCCAGAAGGCCGAGGACGTAAGGCTATGGAAGAGTATATGGATGTAATGAATCAGGCGAAGAAAGAAGAACTTGCAAAGCTTATCGGTGTCGATATCTACATCTAGAGCTTCTTATTAATGCCTGTTTAAGGACCAGAACCATGTCAAATTATCTCTCTAAATTACGCTTAATAGCCCTTTCTCTTGGTGTCTTGGTACTTGCCGGGTGTTCATCACTTCCTAGCGAACTTGAAGCAAAATCAGAGCCTGTAATTAGTGATTACCAACAGTGGGTCGACCAACTACCGGAGGCGAAAAGTGTTCGATTGGGTGGCGTTATCTCTAAAGTAACCAACTTGAAAGATAAGACTCGAATCGAAGTTGCTAATATGCCGATTTCGAGTAGCGGTAAGCCAGACCTAGACGCAGAGCCAAGCGGACGTTTTGTTGGTTATATTGAAGGGTATGTTGAGCCTCTAAGTTTTGCAGAAGGCCGTCTGATTACACTGGTTGGTCAGTCAAGCGGAAGTGAAAATGGAAAAATAGGGGAATACCCTTACATCTTCCCTGTGATGAAAGTGGACAACCAACGACTGTGGAACATCACTGAGCGTGTTGTTGTTAACGATTTTGCACCAACCTACTACTCGTGCAGAAGTTTACATTGTCGCAGTTTTCAAACGATGCCAAGACAAGGTCGAGTGATACAGGACGTAGAGTAATTAACTTTTTAGACGTTGATTGCGCAAACAGATGGAACTAAGTGTTTGATGATTGAAAAGTCATACTCCCTTGCGAGCGGGACGCTTGCAACACAACAGATTGGCAACCCACAAACGACCGCAACGACGGTCGTTTTTATTCATGGGTGGTTGGATAATTCGTCCAGCTTTAATCCGGTTATGCAGCAAGTCGCCAAGTTTGCGCCCAATGCTCACCTTGTTGCTATCGATCTCTTCGGACACGGCTTCTCGTCGCACAAATCGGGAAGTTACTACCCATTTCATGATTATATTGATGACTTGCATCAGTTGGTGACTAAATTATCGCCAAACAGACTGGTACTGGTAGGACATTCACTTGGTGCATTGATAGCAAGTTGCTATAGTGCCGCCTTTCCTGAAAAGGTGTCAGGATTAATTCAAATTGAAGGTCACGGACCTCTTTCTGAAGCTCCCCACGAAACAGTCTCTCGCTTGAGGGATGGGGTACTCAGTCGTCTTCGACAGCGAAGAAAGCCTTCACGTCCTTTGGCAAGCCTTGAGGATGCTATTAAGCTGAGAGCTCACGCCAACCAAATTAATGCTGAATTAATCGCTCCTATTGTTGAGCGAGGTATTGTCGAGTTCGAGAACTCTTGGCAATGGCGATGCGACCCTAATCTAAAATGTGACTCGTTATATCGAATGTCACAGGCGCACGCTGAAGCGATTATGGCGGCTATTGAATGCCCTCAATTAATAATCCTAGGGAATGGTGGATTCCGACATTTGCAGCATAATCGCTACAAATCAGTGCATAGTCCTCTGCATATAGAGACTGTTCCTGGTGGACATCATTGTCATTTAGAGAGCCCAGAGCTAGTTTCAGAGCTAATTCTTGGTGTAGTTAACAAAATTTAAACAAGTGTTTGAGCCTTTTAGTGCTCATGCACTAAAGCTGTGCTGTAATACCGCAATGATAAAAAGCGGCGAAGCAGTCGTCAGCTGATAAACGAGGAGTAACATCGTGGATAAACCTTGGCTTTCACGTTATCCAAGTGACGTACCAGAAACGATCAACCCAGATCAGTACCCATCTCTTGTAGAAATGTTTGAACAGTCGGTACAGAAGTACGCGGACCAACCTGCATTCGAGAACATGGGCTCGATTATGACATTCCGTAAGCTTGAAGAGCGCAGCCGTGCTTTTGCCGCTTACCTACAGAATGACTTGAAACTGAAGAAGGGCGATCGCGTCGCGCTAATGATGCCAAACCTACTGCAATACCCAATTGCACTATTTGGTGTATTGCGTGCAGGTATGATTGCAGTGAACGTCAACCCACTGTACACACCTCGTGAGCTTGAACATCAACTGAACGATTCTGGTGCAAAGGCGATTGTTATCGTATCTAACTTTGCGAGCACGCTAGAGAAAGTCGTTGATAACACGCCGGTTAAACACGTTGTTCTAACTAGCCTAGGGCAAATGCTGCCACGCGCGAAAGGGACAATTGTCGACTTTGTAGTGAAATACGTAAAAGGCATGGTGCCTAAGTATGATCTGCCGGGTGCTATCTCATTCAGAAAAGCGCTGCACAAAGGTCGTCGTCTTCAATATGTGAAACCGTTCATGGCGGGTGATGACATCGCGTTCCTACAGTACACTGGTGGTACAACAGGTGTAGCGAAGGGCGCAATCCTAACGCACCGCAATATGATTGCGAACGTACTTCAAGCGAAAGGGGCTTACGGTCCTGTTCTGCAAGAAGGCCGCGAGTTGGTTGTAACGGCATTACCGCTTTACCACGTATTTGCACTGACGGTGAACTGCTTACTGTTTGTTGAGATGGGTGGTCGTAACCTTCTAATTACTAACCCTCGTGACATTCCTGGCTTTATTAAAGAGCTGCAAAAGGTTCCGTTTACCGCAATTACCGGCGTAAACACCTTGTTTAATGCGCTAGTTAATAACGAAGATTTCCACGAGTTGGATTTCAGTAACCTACGCCTATCTGTTGGCGGCGGCATGGCGGTTCAACGCGCTGTTGCTGAGCAATGGAAGAAAGCGACAGGCATTCACCTATTGGAAGGCTATGGCTTAACTGAGTGTTCACCACTGGTAACGGGTAACCCATACGACCTGAAAGACTACACAGGTGCTATCGGCCTACCAGTACCATCGACAGAAGTTCGTATTGTTGATGATGAAGGTAAGGTTATTGCTAATGACCAAGTAGGCGAGCTACAAGTTCGTGGCCCTCAAGTGATGCAAGGTTACTGGCAGCGCCCTGAAGCGACCAAAGAAGTGATCGATCAAGACGGTTGGTTATCGACAGGTGACATCGTTAAGTTTGATGACGAAGGCTTGTTGTACATCGTTGACCGTAAGAAGGACATGATTCTTGTATCAGGCTTCAACGTCTACCCGAACGAGATTGAAGACGTTGTGGCTCTGCATGGTAAAGTGCTTGAAGTAGCAGCTATCGGTCAACCTCATGAAGTGTCTGGTGAATTGGTTAAGATCTACGTTGTGAAGCGTGACCCTAGCCTGACCAAAGAAGACATTATCGCGCACTGTCGTGAGCACTTAACGGGTTACAAAATCCCTAAATTAGTCGAGTTCAGAGATGATCTTCCAAAGACTAACGTAGGTAAGATCTTACGCCGCGTACTGCGTGAAGAAAACGATGCAGAACTTGCGAAACGCGCTAGCGAATAATTAGCCCGTTTGCGCGAAAGTACTGCACCAAAACCATTGAGGCGCTTAATCTAAGCGAGCGCTGAAAAATGGTGTTAGAATGCCGACAGTTAATGTCGGCATTTTTGTATCCGGCGATCAAATAGAAACCTGTGAGAGTTTTTGTGGATTATCAAATCATTACCCAATTGAAAGACCTTGAGCGAGTTTGCCAACAAGCACGTGAAGCCGATGTCGTTATGCTTGATACGGAGTTCGTTCGTACTAGAACCTATTACCCTCAATTAGGCTTGATTCAGTTATTTGATGGTGAAACGCTGTCACTGATTGACCCTATTGCTCTTGATGACATGACACCGTTCGTTACCTTGTTGAAAGACGCATCAGTATTGAAAGTGCTGCACGCGTGCGGTGAAGATTTGGAAGTGTTCCAGAACGCATTTGGCTGTACACCAACACCAATGGTTGATACACAGATCATGGCGGCTTTCTTAGGTCATGGTTTATCAACGGGCTTTGCTGCTCTGGTTTCAGAGTTTGTCGGTGTCGATCTCGATAAGAGTGAATCTCGCACAGACTGGCTAGCGCGTCCGCTTTCTCAAAAACAATTGGACTACGCAGCAGCAGACGTGCATTACCTAATGCCAATGTACAACAAGCTTCTAGAAAAAGTGATGGAAGCTGGCTGGTGGGAAGCGGCTCAGCAAGAGTCTGATTTACAAGTTGCCAAGCGCATTCGTAAAGTAAACCCAGATACAGCCTACCTTGATATTAAAGGGGCGTGGCAGCTTAAACCTAAGCAATTAGCGATCTTACGACCTCTAGCAACTTGGCGTCTAAAAGAAGCAATCAAGCGCGATTTAGCGCTGAACTTTGTCTTCAAAGAACAAGACCTATGGGCTGTGGCGCGTTTTGCGATGAAAGATCCCAAGCACATGGAGCAAGAGGGTTTTGATTACCGCTCTGTGCGTCGCCATGGTGCGAAGATCAGCTCAATTGTTAAGTTAGCTGAACATACACCAGAAGAAGAGTACCCAGCACCAGTAGAACGTCTAATGGACTTCCCTGGCTACAAGCAACTGTTCAAAGTGTTGAAAGATGAAGTGAAAACAGCATCACAACACAGTGGTTTGGCGACGGAATTCTTGGCATCTAAGAAGCAACTTAACCAAGTGTTAAGCTGGGTGTGGAAGCACGATCGTAACCCAGAGAAGCTGCCTGATGTTATGCAAGGCTGGCGTTTAGATGTGGTTGGCGAAAAGCTGAGTAAAGCGATCAAATAACCGCTTGCTGTTATAAAATCTAATTTAGTTACAGCTATAAACTGCAGATACAAAAAAGAGAGCCTAGGCTCTCTTTTTTTATTCAATCAATACAAGCAAGTGTATTACCTGCCGATCTTGTGCAGAAAGATTATCGATCTTCTTCTGGAAGCTTAACATTCAGCTCTAGCACTGAGATGTCGTCATCTTTGTGTTCAAAAGTCAGATCAACCATTGATGGATCGACCTCAACGTACTTGGCAATACACTTCAAGATGTCTTCTTTTAGTTGCGGCAGGTAAGACGGCGCTGGGTCGTCATGGCTGCGTCGTTCGGCAACAATGATCTGCAAACGTTCTTTGGCTAGGTTTGCGGTTGTCTTTTTCTGTGGTCTAAAAAACTCTAATAATGACATTGTGCATTAGCCCCCGAACAGTCGTTTGAAGATGCCTTTCTTCTGTTCCGTTAAGAAGCGGAAGTCAACTTGGCTACCCAGTAGTCGCTCTACAGTATCATTGTAAGCCATACCTGCGTCGGTTGCTTCGTCAAAGATAACTGGAACACCCTTGTTCGATGCGTTCAGTACCGCTTGGCTCTCTGGAATTACACCCAGTAGAGAGATGTGCAGGATTTCTTCAACGTCTTCAACACTGAGCATCTCACCTTGAGTTACACGTGCTGGGTTGTAGCGAGTCAATAGAAGGTGTGTTTTCACTGGCTCTAAGCCGTCTTCAGAACGACGAGATTTAGAGTCAAGAATACCTAGAATACGGTCTGAATCGCGTACTGAAGAGACTTCTGGGTTGGTGGTTACAATCGCTTCATCAGCGAAGTACAACGCCATAAGAGCGCCTTGTTCGATACCCGCAGGAGAATCACAGATGATGAAATCAAAGCCCATTTCATCCAGTTCATCAAATACACGACGAACACCATCTTTTGTTAGTGCGTCTTTATCACGAGTTTGAGAAGCAGGAAGAATGAACAGGTTCTCTGTGCGCTTGTCTTTGATCATCGCTTGGTTCAGCGTCGCTTCACCATTGATAACATTAACGAAGTCGTACACAACACGACGCTCACAACCCATGATTAAATCTAGGTTACGCAGACCGATATCAAAGTCGATAACTGCGGTTTTCTTTCCTTTTAAAGCCAGACCCGAGGCAATAGCTGCACTGGAGGTCGTTTTGCCTACCCCGCCTTTACCTGACGTTACAACGATAATGCGTGCCATTCTGTTTTCCTTTTATTTCTCTTATATTGCGAGGACATCAACGTGTAATACATCGTTTGCCATACTGAACATGGTTTTCTTCTGCCAGTACTCGCTTTCAATTTGATCGCTGAGCCAGTAATTTCCAGCAATGGAAACCAGCTCGGCTTGTAAGTCATTACAAATTATTTTTGCTTCAGTTTGACCACTTGCACCTGCAATCGCACGGCCGCGTAAAGTGCCATGAATATGGATGCTGCCATCGGCAATCACTTCCGCGCCTGCACTCACATGGCTGAGTATCAATAGATCGCCATCTTTCGCATAAACCTGCTGACCAGAACGAATAGGGGTTCTAATCACTTTGATTGGTGCCATTTTCGCTGGAGCTTGAGATGGCGACTTGCTTGCCGTCATCACTGCAAAACCGGCTTCTTTAGCGAGGTTTTGCATTCGCTTATCAGAACAGCCTGCCACACCAACCGGGATCATGCCCGCTTGAGATATACCATTTTTAAGTTGCACAAAATCGATATCGCCCGCGACTTTACTGATGTTGATAACAACAGGTGCGGCAGCGAAAAACGTAGGTGCTTGGTCTACTTTCTCTTGAAGAAAAGAGACTGCATTTTCGACTTGATCATCGGATAAGTGCAAAACAGATAGCGTAAAGCTGCTACCTTTTAGATCTGGGTTACTAGACATCGAAAAACTACAGGACCTCAATAGCGGATTAGTACAATTTCTTTATCAATAAAATAAAGGGCATTGCCTGAAACTAGGTTTATCATGTTATATTCCCAAACCAAGCACAGCAAGTAATCTTGTTGTCAAATGGACGTTTTGTTCCCAATATTTCCCTAACATAAACTATTGATCTCGCAAGTGAGAGTTTTGTAGTCATAATCAATTAAAAGGTTTGTCATGCTGTGTTCTATATATAAAAGCTCAAAGAAAGAAGGAACATACCTTTATATCCCTAAGAAGGATGATTTTTCACAAGTTCCTGACGCATTGATGCAAATGTTTGGTAAACCTAGTTTTGTAATGGTAATTAAAATGGATGGCCGTAAACTGGCTCAAGTAAACATCGAAAAAGTGAAAGAATCACTGAATACCGATGGTTTCTTTTTACAGGTTCCGCCACCACCAGTTAACGAACTTGAGCTTCATAAAGAGCGTAAAGCTCAACAGAAATCTCAAGACGAAGAGTGATAGCCACCTCAATTCAAGGAGGAGTGATCGTTGAGTAAATTTTCGAAAACCATATTGGCTGTGTCGGCATTACTATTGGGTAATAGCCTGACCATAAGTTCAGTACAAGCTGAAGAACTGAGCTTCGAGCAATATGTAGAAAAACTAAAACAACAAGGCCGTGAAGAAGGCATCTCTGAAGCGATCATTGATGAAGCCTTTGATGGTGTAACGTTTAAGCCAAGAGCGGTAAAAGCCGACAAAAACCAACCTGAGAAAAAACTGACTCTGGATGAATACATTCCACGAGCGGTTCCAGATTGGAAAGTGAAGCAAGCAAGGTCACTCTACAAGGAGCATTACACCGCGTTAAAGCGTATTGGTGATGAATATGGTGTTCAACCAAGATTCATTGTCGCGCTATGGGGCGTTGAGAGTAATTTTGGTAAGTTCACGGGCAATTACAGCGTTATCGACGCCCTAACGACCATGGCTTATGAAGGACGCCGAGAAGCTTTCTTCCGTAGCGAAGCGATGGCGGCATTGAAGATTCTTGATCAAGGCCATATTGCACCAAAAGAGATGAAAGGCTCTTGGGCTGGTGCGATGGGTCAACCTCAGTTTATGCCGAGCTCATTCTTAGCGTATGCCGCTGATGGTAACGGCGACGGTAAGAAAGACATTTGGGGCACAGAAGAAGACGTATTTGCTTCGGCGGCTAACTATCTCAGCCAATCAGGCTGGGAGGACAAATATACTTGGGGTCGTCAGGTACACGTTCCATCAACTGTGTCTATTGATATGCAAGGCCGAGACGAAGACAAAGCGAAATATCTAAAAGAGTGGTCTGAACTCGGTATTAAGCGTTATGACGACCGCCCACTACCAACGCTTGATGAAGACATCCAAGCGTGGTTGATAATGCCGGATGATGAAACCGGACGTTCGTACCTCATTTACAACAACTACAATGTGTTAATGAAGTGGAATCGTTCTTACTACTTTGCTTTGGCAGTAAGCCATCTAGCCGACAGAATTAAGTTTGATTAACAGACCTAAGTCGCTTTGAATAGCATTTGGCCTACCATAGGCAGAACGAACTAAAGGACTCTTCGGAGTCCTTTTTGATTTTATATTTCAGAGATTTAATAAGGTGATCTTGTGCTAACAGATAGAGCTGCACAGATGGTGATATTCCATGCGCTGATCAAGCACGAAGGCTTTACCAGTGCTGCAAAAAGCTTGAACGTTTCGGTGTCCCATATCAGTAAGCAAGTCGCTTTGCTTGAAGACTCTATAGGCATCAAGCTGGTGCAAAGGACAACACGAAGCTTAACGCTCACTGAAGCGGGAGACGTGTTCTATCAACATTGTGAGCAGCTGTTTAACACGGTGAAAGCAGCTCAGATGGATATGGACAGCCAGCGCGATGATATCTCTGGAATACTACGCGTCGGTTTGTCGCAGTCATTTGGCACACTCCATATCATTCCGGCGATTGATCAACTCAGACAGCTTTATCCTCAGTTGAGAATCGAGGTCCACTTGTTCGACTATAAGGTGGACATGATTGAAGAGCGCTTGGATCTCTGGATCACCAACAATGAAGATTTGCCTGAAGGTTACATTGCGCAGCGATTAGCCGACAGTCAGTTTGTGGTGGCTGCGTCACCGGATTATCTGATTAAGGCTGGGACGCCACATGTACCTTCCGATTTGATTGACCATAACTGTCTTATCTATCGCAGCCGTGAACGAGATTACACATCGTGGGCGTTTGACAACGGGCAAGAAAACCTCAGCGTCAAAGTCGCGGGCGATTACTCAGTCGATTTGGCTGAGGCAGTACGAGACGCGGCAGTATCAGGGTGGGGCGTTGCTTATTTGGCGACTTACTTAGTGAAAGAAGAGTTTAGAACGGGCAAGCTCATTCAAGTATTGCCAGAGTGGAGAGCCAGTCAGCTGATGCCATTCTATGCCGTTTACCCGAGCCGAAAGAATATGCCGAAGAAGCTTTCGGCAGTGATTGAGTTCATTAAAGATCATATCGGGTCGCCGACGTATTGGGACAAAAACCTCAAAACTTGCGTTGAACTGCATCGCTAACTGTTTCCTAATCTATAAATATAATTTCCATATGGAAAAAGTACGCTTTTTAATCAAAGTTAATTATTAAAATTCAATAACTTAATTATACTCATAGTTAAATCGTGATTACCCCAACATCACATTAACAACCTCAGCTTGCCGCAAACGATTTCCTCTATAGAATGCGTCGCCTTTCCTACCTACAACTTTTAGGTTGACGCACATGGCTTCCCTACTTGGAATTATCACTATTTTAGTTGCCGCTTGGTTACTATCTACGGACAGAAAAAATATTCCACTAAGAACAGTCTCTTTGGCTTTCTTATTACAAATCTCATTCGCGCTGTTGGTTCTGTATGTACCAATGGGTAAAGAAGCGTTGAATGCAGCCACAGGTGCGGTATCTAGCTTGATCAACTACGGTCAAGAGGGGATTAACTTCCTATTTGGTGGCCTAACGAATAACGGATTTGTTTTCGCGATTAACGTTCTAGGCATCATTATCTTTTTCTCTGCACTGATTTCAGGCTTGTACCACATCGGCTTTATGCCAAAGGTGATCAACCTTATCGGTGGCGCACTACAAAAGTTCTTGGGCACAGGTCGTGCGGAGTCACTGTCTGCGACTGCAAACATTTTCGTTGGCATGATTGAAGCTCCATTGGTGGTTAAGCCTTACTTGAAGCACATGACGGATTCACAACTGTTTGCTGTGATGGTGTGTGGTTTGGCTTCTGTCGCTGGTGGTACGCTAGTGGGTTACGCATCGCTTGGCGTTGATCTAAATTACCTGATCGCAGCTGCATTTATGTCTGCACCTGCTGGCCTATTGATGGCTAAGATCTTAGTACCAGGTAGCGCAGATGACGCTCAAGAAAATATTGAGTCTGACGTTGAAATTCCACGAGCAACAAACGTAGTTGAGGCAATGGCAGATGGGGCTATGTCTGGACTTCGTATTGCCGTTGCAGTGGGTGCGACACTTTTGGCCTTTATCAGTGTGATAGCAATGCTGAATGGCTTGTTAGGTATTGTTGGTGGCTGGTTTGGCGTAAACCTAAGCTTCGAACTTATCCTAGGTTATGTGTTTGCACCCGTTGCATGGCTAATCGGTGTACCGTGGTCTGAGGCTGTGGTTGCAGGTTCATTGATCGGTAACAAGATTGTCGTGAACGAGTTCGTGGCTTTCATCCAACTAATGGATGCTAAAGAGGCACTGAGTGAGCACTCTCAAGCGATCGTAACTTTTGCTCTATGTGGCTTTGCTAACATCTCTACCATGGCAATTTTGATCGGTGGTTTGGGTAGCTTAGTTCCAGAGCGTCGCTCTTTCATCTCACAATATGGCTTCAAAGCAATTTGTGCAGGTGTGTTTGCTAACCTAATGAGTGCTGCTATTGCTGGTGTTGTACTTTCTCTATAGTTAACTGATCATGACTTTACTCCCCCTATAGTAAAGTGACTGATTAATCACAATAATATTCGGTTAGCGTGAAAAAGAGAGCCTATAGTGTAAGAACGTAGGCTTTCTTATTTCATTGAATAGTTTGTACCACAGGGTGTGGTGCAAACCTTTTAGGGGCACAAATGGATTTGTCGATTACTTCTTCTTTGGCGTTAATTGGACTCTTGTCTTTAGCTTGTCAGCAGCTCGGCTGGCGTTTACGTCTTCCCGCCATTCTCCCTCTCCTTATCGTTGGCCTATTGTTAGGTCCCGGCCTGAATATTCTAAATCCCGATGCCATTTTCGGTGATGTGCTGTTTCCTATGATCTCCTTAGGGGTTGCCATCATCTTGTTTGAAGGAGCATTGACCCTAAATTTCAAAGAAATCAGAGGCCATGGCCGGATGGTGACTCACCTCGTGAGTTTCGGCATGTTGATTACATGGGCGTGTATCGTGGTGGGGGCATACTACTTTGTGGACTTCAGTTGGCCGTTAGCCGCACTGTTTGGTGCATTAGTTGTGGTAACTGGCCCTACGGTAATCGTGCCCATGCTTCGCAGTATTCAGCCTAAATCTTCGTTAGGCAGTATCTTGCGATGGGAAGGGATAGTAATTGATCCGATTGGCGCTCTGTTTGCGGTTCTCGTCTACGAGTACATTGTTTCTTCTGCCGACCCTACCGGACACGTTCTGTCAGCTCTGGGCCTGACGTTAGTCATAGGTTTAGGCTTAGGGATCATCGGTGGCCATTTGATTGCCAAGATGCTGCAAGGGCATTGGGTACCGCACTATTTACGTAATGTGGCTGTGCTGACGCTAATGTTGGCGGCGTTCTCGTTTTCTAATGATCTGAGTGAAGAATCGGGTTTATTAACCGTGACCATCATGGGGATCTGGCTTGCCAACGTGAAGGGCTTGGACATCGAAGACATCATCGAATTCAAAGAAACCCTGACCGTGTTACTTATTTCTGCGTTGTTTATTCTGTTAGCCAGTCGACTCGATTCGGGGGCTTTCCTTTCGATAGGTTGGGGCGGTATTGGGTTGCTAGCGGTGGTTATGTTGGTGGCTCGCCCGTTAAGCGTGTGGATCAGCGGGATCGGTACGGATCTTAATTCGGCGGATAAATGGTTTTTGAGTTGGATGGCACCTCGCGGGATCGTTGCAGCCGCGGTTTCTTCTCTGTTTGCAATCAAACTTCAAGAGAAGCAATTAATTGAAGGCGCAGATTTACTGGTGCCAATGGTGTTCTTGGTCATCATCGGTACGGTTGTGATTCAGAGCCTTACCGCGAGTTGGTGGGCGAGAAGGCTAGGGGTCACTCAAGAGAAGGCACAAGGCGTTATCTTCTTTGGTGCGACTCAGTTTTCACGCCAGTTTGCCAAAGTGTTGGCGACACACAACATCAACAGTGTGCTTGCCGATACCAACTGGGAAAGCATTCGCTTAGCGCGCATGGAAAACTTGAATGTTTATTTTGGTAACCCAGCTTCGAGCCACGCTGAAAATAATCTGGAATTGGATGGAATAGGGCGTGCGATGATCGTGTCGCCTTATCGTCAAACCAACCCGTTAGTTAGCATGCACTATCAAGACGAGTTTGGTGAGAATAAGGTGTTTGAGCTTGAATCCTCAGAGAATAAACATGAAAGGCACCAAGTGAGCCGCGATGGCAATAGAAGTCTGTTTTCGGAAGGGATCACCTATTCTAAGCTTAACTCGTTGATGGCTCAGGGTAGCCAAATTAAAAGTACAGGTTTGACCGAGGCATTTGATTTAAAAGAGTTTAACGCTTTGTATCCTAAAGCCATTCCTCTTGGGGTGATTAATGGCGGTGATTTCCGTTTAATTACACAAGGATCTGAGTTGGAAAAACTCATATCAACGGAGTGTGAGCTTATTAGTTTATTACCGCCTTCTGAACAGACGGAAAAAGTCGAGACTCCAGATAAGTAGCAACGAGCACTTCATCAAAAGCGAGTCACCCCGTTGTAAAAACGAATAGCTAAGTACCAAAGCATCAAAAAGCCGCAACGTTCATCACGTTGCGGCTTTCTAATTTTATTTATATGCGCTGCGGACTACTTCGAGTGAAATTGCTCACAAGCGATCATGGTGTTCTCGATTAGGCTCGCCACCGTCATTGGGCCAACACCACCCGGCACAGGTGTGATGAAGCTTGCGCTTTCTTTCGCTACGTCGTATTCAACGTCACCCACTAGTTTGCCAGATTCCAAACGGTTGATACCCACATCGACCACAACAGCGCCTTTCTTAATCCAAGCGCCAGGAATGAAGTTAGGTTTACCAACGGCAACTACAACAATGTCTGCTTGACGCACGTGACCTTCAAGGTCTTTGGTGAAGCGGTGACATGTTGTCGTCGTACAACCTGCTAGAAGAAGCTCTAGCGTCATTGGGCGACCTACGATGTTTGATGCGCCAACCACAACCGCGTGCTTACCACGTAAGTCGATGTTGTAACGGTCAAGCAGCGTGATGATGCCTTTTGGCGTGCAAGAGCGAAGCTTAGGCATGCGCTGAGCCAAACGGCCGACATTGTAGGGGTGGAAGCCATCAACGTCTTTTTCTGGCGTGATACGCTCAAGAACGTGAGTGCTATCAATGCCTGCTGGTAGAGGCAGTTGAACAAGAATACCGTCGATCTCTGGATCGTCGTTCAGTTGGTCTACCAATGTTAACAATTCGTCTTCTGTCGCAGTGGCTGGCAAGTCGTAAGATTTAGATACGAAGCCAACTTCTTCACACGCTTTACGCTTACTTCCAACGTAAACCTGAGAAGCAGGGTCTTCACCCACTAAAACAACCGCTAGGCCCGGAGCGCGTAATCCAGCTTCAGTACGAGCTTTTACACGTGCAGCAACTTCGGAGCGAACCGTTTGAGAAATTAGCTTTCCATCAATATTTTGAGCAGTCATGAATTTCCTTAGTATTGATATTCAAGTTAGTGGCTGATGTTTTTGGCGCATTATTCCAGAAAATCTTTTTGATTACCATCAAGCAAACGTTTGCTTTGGTCTATTTTCCAACACTTATATGTTTGTTGGCCTTTTTTTACCCACTTAGATCAGAATGTTACATAAAGCCGTTGCTTTACTGATTCGAATTCGTATAATTCGTTCCTGTAGCGCGCCCTTAGCTCAGCTGGATAGAGCACCTCCCTTCTAAGGAGGTGGTCGAAGGTTCGAATCCTTCAGGGCGTGCCATTATTTAAAGAAACCCGATAACTCTCCGAGTTGTCGGGTTTTTTGCATTTTACACATCATAAAACACTTCTTTTCAAGCGCGACTCATTTTCTTCTGTTATTCGTTTCATTCGGCTTATGTAATAGAAAGTTAAAATTGTTCGTTTTTTGGGGTTTACATCATTTGTTAATAAAGCCACTATGAATTCACGAAGAATAGACAAGTAAAGCTATTAGCCAGTCGGTTTAGGAATCAAACCTTCTGCTCAATAGCTGATTTAGAGGAAGTAATGGCAGGAAACAGTATCGGACAACATTTCCGCGTGACCACGTTCGGAGAAAGTCACGGTATCGCACTAGGATGTATCGTAGATGGGTGCCCACCAGGATTAGAAATTACCGAAGCAGACCTTCAAAGAGATTTGGATCGTCGTCGCCCTGGTACTTCTCGTTATACAACGGCTCGCCGTGAAGCGGATGAAGTGAAAATCTTATCAGGTGTGTTTGAAGGCCAAACTACGGGCACTTCTATTGGTCTATTAATTGAAAATACAGACCAACGCTCTAAAGACTATTCCGAAATTAAAGACAAGTTCCGCCCTGGACACGCTGACTATACGTACCATCAAAAGTACGGTGTGCGTGATTACCGTGGCGGTGGTCGTTCTTCAGCTCGTGAAACTGCAATGCGTGTAGCGGCAGGTGCAATTGCGAAGAAATACCTAAAACAAGAATTTGGTGTTGAAATCCAAGCTTACCTTTCTCAAATGGGTGATATCTCAATTGATAAAGTGGATTGGAACGAGATTGAAAACAACGCTTTCTTCTGCCCTGATGCCGACAAAGTACCGGAATTTGACCAACTGATTCGTGACTTGCTAAAAGAAGGCAACTCGATCGGTGCGAAGATTCAAGTGGTTGCGACTAAAGTGCCTGTAGGCCTTGGTGAGCCAATCTTTGACCGTCTAGATGCAGACATCGCGCACGCTCTAATGAGCATCAATGCGGTGAAAGGTGTTGAGATTGGTGATGGTTTTGATGTGGTTAATCAACGCGGTAGTGAACACCGTGATCCATTAACTCCAGAAGGTTTCAGCAGCAACCATGCTGGCGGTATCTTAGGTGGTATTTCTACTGGCCAAGATATTGTGGCAAGCATCGCGCTTAAACCAACCTCAAGCATTACCGTTCCTGGTGACACGATCACTAAAGACGGCGAAGCAACGCAGCTAATCACGAAAGGTCGTCATGATCCATGTGTTGGTATCCGTGCGGTGCCGATCGCAGAAGCAATGTTAGCGATTGTATTGCTTGATCACTTGCTACGTCACCGTGGTCAAAACTTTGGTGTGACAACTGAAACGCCAAAAATCTAATTCTGCTTCTTTTTATTTAGAATAGAATTGATAGAAACAAAAAAGGGTTGCTTCGTAATGAAGCAACCCTTTTTCACATTAGCAGGATTATTCGTCCGGTTAGCGACTATCGTCATTAAAGACAGCTAGCAGCTAAAGGCTCTTAATCTATTAATGCACTGAGCTTTCAGGATCAAGCTGGAACGAAGGCAAACGCCATTTGAATCTTACAGCCGCCATGCGCAGCAAGTAACCAACTACAAGCGTCACAATTGTCGCCGTTACGTCGTTGATGCCAAGCTCAAGCAAACCTAGGTACAAACCTGAAGCGACAAGTGCGACAGACGCGTATAGCTCTTCATGCAACACTAATGGTGTTTGACGACAGATAAGGTCGCGCAGCAAACCACCAAAGACACCGGTGACTAGCGCAGACACCATACAGATCATTGGGTGAAGACCCATGGTCATCGCTACCTTAGTACCAATGATACTGAACACGATAAGCCCTAGTGCATCCAAACGAATGAATAGCCCTTTGAGCTTGATAACCCATTTAGCCAGTCCGGTTGTAATAACACCTGCGATACAGGTGATTGCCAGATACTGCGGGTTTTCAACCCAACCTAAAGGGTAATGGCCAAGTAAGATATCTCGTACTGTACCGCCGCCAATTGCCGTTGCACTCGCAACCAACATTACACCAAACCAATCCATTTTTTGTTTGCCAGCACTGAGAGCGCCGGTCATGGCTTCTGCCGTGATGCCAATGATATACAAAACACTTAGTAGCATTGCTGTAGCTCTATAATATAGGTCTATAAATTGGAGTCTTATAGGCCATAGGGATATAAAAATGAAGCGCGAGTGTAGTAGTAAAAACGCTGATTGACGAATGAATATTTGTACCGTGAATAGGCATTTCAGATTAGCTAAACTAATCATTCACCTCAAAATGGTGTAATCTGGGATCAGCAATCGATTGTCATCGTAAAGTATTATGATGAACCTAATGTCATTGCCAGTGATAGGGCTTTACCGAGCGCTTAAAAAAACGCAAAATGCCCCAGTTCTTTTTATTTAAATTTGATCTTATGACGCACCAATACCCAGATATCATCGACATTTTCAATCAAACCTTTTTCGAGAGCTTTAATACCAAGCTAGAACTGGGAGCGGACGAGCCTATTTACCTGCCAGCCGATGGGGAGGTTTCTCATCACCGTATCGTATTTGCTCGCGGCTTTTACGCGTCAGCACTTCACGAGATAGCACACTGGTGTGTGGCTGGTCCTGAGCGTCGTTTATTGGAAGATTTTGGTTACTGGTATGAGCCTGATGGCCGAACTGAGTCGGTTCAAGCTGAGTTTGAAAAAGTAGAAATTCGCCCACAAGCGTATGAATGGATCATTGCGACCAGTGCAGGCTTTCCTTTTAATGTCAGCTGTGACAATCTACACGGCGATTTTGAGCCAGATCGTTTGGCCTTTATGAATAAAGTACACAGTGAAGTTATGGGTATCTTTGAAGTAGGCTTTCCGCCTCGCGTGAAAATGCTCTCTGAAGCATTACGCAGCTTCTACGATGTAGAACCTTTATGTGCTAGCCAATTTATTGTGAAATAAGAGAATATTATGATTATCGAATTTGAAGAAAAACTACTTGAAGTAATTGATGCTCGCATTGAAAACGCATCAGACGATGAACTGTTTGCTGGTGGTTACTTACGTGGTCATATTTCTCTTTCAGTGGCTTCATGTGAAGAAGAAGGCATTGAAGATGTGGCTGAAGTAAAAGCTCGTATTGAACAGAGCCTAGACGACGCTCGCTCTGAACTAACACCAGCAGACCGCACTATCGTTAATGACCTTTGGGTTGAGCTACAAAACCAAGCTTAATCTCGATGTATTAATACTATCCGCTCAGTCCCTTCCTTTCCCATTTTGCTGAGCGAACTGGTTTATTTGAGACTCGTTCGAAATTTTTGAATGAGTCCGTTCATTTCTTGTGATGGTTACATTTTCTTACTACGTTATTCTAATCCCACTTAACGGAATTACAGAAAGGTCACATCATGAAAGTTATCGCATTTGGCGCAAGCACAAGTTCTACCTCAATCAACAAAACACTAGCAACTTACGCAGCAAACTTGATTGAAGGTGCTGAAGTAAAAGTCCTAGACATCAACGATTACAATGTTCCTATGTTCAGTGAAGACACTGAAAAAGAGATTGGCCAAGCGGAAGGTGCTCAAGCATTCCTACGCGACCTAGCTGAAGCTGATGCGTTTGTTATCTCGTTCGCAGAACACAATGGTCACTACCCAGCAGCGTATAAAAACCTATTTGACTGGGCGACACGTATTGAGCGTTCAGTGTTTGGCGAGAAGCCGGCGGTTTACCTAGCGACTTCACCGGGCCCTGGTGGCGCACAAACGGTACTTGGTGCAGCGACAGGTTCTGCACCTTACTTCGGTGGCAACGTGCAAGCGTCAGTTTCAGTACCAAGCTTCTACGATAACTTTGATTTTGAATCTGGTTCTATCAGCAACGAAGAGATTGCTCTACAGATTAAAGACGCGGTTGCTAAGCTGTAAATACTGCTCCATTTAGAACATCAGTTTAGATCAACACGAATAACAAAAAGCCCGAGCGACACAATGTCGTTCGGGCTTTTTAGCTTTTAACTTATTAGTTTCAGATATTCAGATTAGCTGAACTAGAAACTACGGCTTTGATTTAGAATGCTTGTCAGCAACCCATCCAGCCGTTAATGCCTTACCTTTACGCAGTCTGCGTACCCACATTCGACTTGGGTGAATCGCCTCAAGCACATCAACAGGCAAGGGCAGCGGATCGCCACAGATCTGTGATGCTAATACTTCAGCCAATAATGGTGCAGAGCTCAAACCACGTGAACCCAGTCCGATAAAGCAATAAAGGTTAGGGAAGCTTGTTACCGTTTCTACATCCTCAACCGAGTCACGCTGCGGGTTGAAGTTGTGGAGATCTTGGTACTGCTCCTTAATGGCTTCAAAGTCACCAATGTTTCCGACAAACGGAAGGTGGTCACGGCTTACGCTTCGGATACCTTGGCGCGCTAAGTTGTCACTGGTATCGACATCTTTTGTCCATGCTTGGTCTGGTAGTGACCCATGTAGGCGCTCGCCATTGTGCTGCTGAACCTCAATATCAAATTCTTGGTCGATATTGGTTTTGTCGTAGTTCGCACCAATACAGTGATGACCATTGTTGGGGTTCTGTGGCGTCAAATAGCCATCAAAGCACAACACGGTTTTTAGCTGGCTGAGATTTTCCGTGGTCGGAATATGGCTCACTTGGCCTTTAACCGGAGTCAGTGGTACTGGCTGAGTTTGTTCAAACTGAGTGAACTTGTGTCCATTCGCGACAACCACTTGGTCGTGCTTGGTTTGAATCTCACCTTGAGGTGTATCCATCGTCAGTATCCATTGTTGTTCAGCTTCGAGCCACTCAAGTTGCGTTACTTGATGTTGATAGTGCGCGCTTACTTGGTTGTTCTCTTCTAACTTGCTAATCAAGCCTTGAGTCAGTTGCAGAGGGCTTAGCCAACCACCCAGCGGAAAGTAAACACTCTCTTTATCGACGGGTAAGCCAATCTTTTCGTTGGCTTGCTCTGGCGATAAACGCTGAATCAGGTCGGTGTGGAAGTTGCCTTCCAACATGCGGTTGAGCTTTTTAGTGGAGCCTTGATCCCACATCAAGATGTTCACGCCACACCAACTGTGATCAAATTGAATAGACTGAGCCGCTTGATTAATAAATTGACGAGCAAACAGTAATCCCGGGCCAAACACGCGAGACACGTTCGAGGTCGCTTCGCTTAATAGCGGGTAAATCGCACCTTGGTTGTTACCTGAGGCATTGCCCGCAGCTTGTGGATGTTCACAATAAAGGGTGATATTTTTGCCACGACGGCTTAGCGTTTTGGCTAATGCAGCACTGGCGACACCACCACCAATGATCGCAATGTCTTGGGATTCAGTGTGTTGAGCGAGGCCATACCAAGGTTTGATGTTGGTGTGAGCGTGCTTTTCGCCAAGTCGGCCGGCGATCATTTCTCGCTTAGTACCAAAGCCTTTGACCTTTTTCATTTCAAAGCCAGCTTCAATTAAGCCACGGCGAACAAAGCCAGCAGCGGTGAAGGTGGCGCAGCTACAATCTTGCTTAGCGAGCTTAGCCATGCCGTTGAATAGGTTTTGATTCCACATCTCTGGGTTCTTGCTCGGAGCAAAACCGTCTAAGAACCAAGCATCAACCAAACCTTCACGCGGGGTTGGTACGTTGGGCATGCAATCTTTAATATCGCCAAACCACAAATCAAGCGTGATTGCACCGTCGCCCAGCACAATGCGGTGACATTCAGGTAGAGCAATAGGGTAGTGTTCTTGGAGTTGCGTCGCATACTCGGCTAATTCTGGCCACGATTGGTGTGCTTTGATCAGATCCTCTTTATTTAAAGGATATTTTTCAAAACTGATGAAATGTAACTCTTTGGTCATCGCTTGTGGGTTATCTTTAAGAAAAGCATCGAACCATTGCCAAACTGCAAGAAAGTTCAAACCTGTGCCAAAGCCGGTTTCAGCAATCACAAAGCGGCGTTGTTCATGTTCAAGCCAACGCTCTGGAAGGTGGTTTTGCTTTAAAAAGACGTAGCGAGTTTCTTCTAAACCGTTAACATTGGAGAAGTAAACGTCGTCAAATTGGTCTGAAACTGGCGTGCCAGACTCATTCCATTCCAGTTCTGCATTAGTAATTGAAGTCATAAAATCTATCATTTTGTGATTTGAAGCGATATGTTGGTAGGGATTGTACGAATTTCTAGGAAAGCTGACCACTTTTGTTAGGCTTCTTAGTTATCATCTAGCTGAATTTAGAATTATAGGAATGTCACATGAAACGAGTCGTAATCACCGGTATGGGTATTGTTTCAAGTATCGGTAACAACGTCGAAGAAGTTTTAGCATCACTGAAAGAGGGTAAATCTGGTATTACCGCTTCAGAGCAGTTCAAGGAAAATGGCTTGCGCTCTCAAGTATGGGGTAACCTAAAAATGAACCCTGCTGACCATATCGATCGCAAAAAAATGCGCTTTATGGGTGATGCAGCGGCATTCGCTTATCTTTCAATGGAGCAAGCAATTGCTGATTCTGGCTTAACTGAAGATCAAGTATCTAATGACCGCACGGGTATCGTTGCGGGTTCAGGTGGTGCTTCATCTCTAAACCAAGTAAACGCGGTAGACATCATCCGTGAGAAAGGCGTGAAGCGCGTTGGTCCATACATGGTTCCACGTACAATGGCTTCTACGGTTTCTGCTTGTCTAGCAACTCCTTTCAAAATCCGTGGTGTGAACTACTCTATGAGCTCTGCATGTGCGACATCTGCACACTGTATTGGTCACGCAATGGAGCTTATCCAACTTGGTAAGCAAGACGTTGTATTCGCTGGTGGCGGTGAAGAACTGGATTGGTCTCTGACTATGATGTTCGACGCAATGGGCGCACTTTCTACTAAGTACAACGACACGCCAGAGCTGGCTTCTCGTACCTACGATGCAGACCGTGATGGTTTCGTTATCTCTGGTGGCGGCGGCATGTTAGTTATCGAAGAGCTTGAGCACGCTGTTGCTCGTGGCGCAAAAATCTACGGTGAAATCGTAGGCTACGGCGCAACTTCAGATGGCTACGACATGGTTGCTCCTTCTGGTGAAGGTGCGGTTCGTTGTATGAAGATGGCGATGCAAAACGTTGATGGCGTTGATTACGTGAACACTCACGGTACTTCAACTCCAGTTGGCGACGTTAAAGAGCTAGGCGCTATCCAAGAAGTTTTCTCTCAAGGCAATGGCGGTGGCAACAGCCCAGCAATCTCAGCAACTAAAGCGATGACAGGTCACGCTCTAGGTGCTGCTGGCGTACACGAAGCTATTTACTCAACGCTAATGCTAGATAACGGCTTTATCGCTCCAAGCATTAACGTTTCGAACCTAGACGAAGCTGCTGCTGGCCTAGACATCGTAACTGAAGCTCGTGATCAAGAGCTAACTACAGTTATGTCTAACAGTTTTGGTTTCGGCGGTACGAACGCAACGCTAGTAATCAAAAAGTACCAAGCTTAACTTAAGCTTGAGTTACAGAGACAAGGTTAATCGTTAAAGGGTTGCGCTAGTGCCGATTCAACACGCACAGGTCACCCAGTAATAATGACCATCAGAACAAAGTTTTTAGACGCAGGTTGGTAAACGTGTTTTTTGAACATAGTTTTTAAATCTGGGTTTAGAGATTGAAAGGTTTCCAGAGCTTGACCAGTACTGACTTTGGTTAGTACTGGTTGAACAGACGCAAGACTCTGTCTCCTGGAGAGCGAGATAGGATCCTTTTGTTCTGGATGTTTGCCCGATTGTTTATTCAATCGGGCATTTTTCGTTTTAGCCGTTTGATCTTGGGTGTTCACTCTGGTTTCGGTTCTTGTCTGCCAAGGTTAGGTGATTCAGCCCTTTATTTATAATGTATTCCAATTGCTACTCGACACCGTGTGTGGAATTTTGCACAATCATTTCAATTCACATTTAGGTCGATAGACCCCAACAAAAGTACTCGCCAAATGAAAATCTTAATCGACGAAAATATGCCTTACGCTGAAGCGCTTTTTAGCCAGCTAGGGGAAGTGACAATGAAGTCTGGTCGCACATTAACAGCTGACGACCTAGTTGACGTAGACGCATTGATGATTCGCTCTGTTACCAAGGTAAACGAGTCATTGATCAGCAAAGCCAATAAGCTGAAGTTTGTTGGTACTGCGACGGCTGGCATGGATCACGTTGACCAAGAGTTGATGAAAGAGCGTGGCATTTTCTTTACTGCGGCACCTGGTTGTAACAAGGTGGGTGTTGCTGAGTACGCGTTCAGTGCGATGATGGTGCTTGCGCAGCAACAAGGCTTTTCTGTTTTTGATAAAACGGTTGGTATTATCGGCTGTGGTCAAGTGGGCAGTTACTTAGCGAAGTGCCTTGAAGGTATTGGTATCAAAGTTCTGCTGAACGACCCTCTAAAACAGCAAGAGGGTGATACTCGCGAATTTACTGAGTTAGAGACTTTGCTTGAACAATCAGACGTTATTACATTACACACGCCAATCACTAAGACGGGTCAGTATCCAACGCATCACTTGATCAGTGAGCAAGTGCTGAACAACTTACGTGCTGATCAAATCCTGATTAATGCAGCTCGCGGTCCTGTGGTTGATAACCAAGCGCTAAAAGCTCGCCTGCAAAAAGCCGATGGTTTCACTGCAGTGCTTGATGTGTTTGAGTTTGAACCTGAAGTCGACTTTGAGCTTCTTCCGTTACTCGCTTTTGCAACGCCTCACGTAGCGGGCTACGGTTTAGAAGGTAAAGCGCGTGGTACCACGATGATCTTCAACAGTTATTGTGAATTTTTAGGTACTGAACAGCGTGCGTATGCAAGTGACTTATTGCCGACAGCGCCTGTACCTCAAATGAAATTAGATAGAGCTTGGGATGAAGCAACACTGCACAATTTGACTCAGTTGATCTATGATGTGCGCAAAGACGACGCCTTATTCCGTCGCAATATCGTTACGCCGGGTTCTTTTGACAAGATGCGTAAAGAATATTGGGACCGCAGAGAGTACAGTGCAGTCGAGTTAACGGGCGACGAATCTTGTAATTTAACGCCGTTATCTAAACTCGGTTTTATGGTAAAGCCAACTTTATAAAAGAGAGAAACAATGAGCCAAGAATTTAATATTGCTATTTTAGGTGCGACTGGTGCGGTTGGTGAAACCATTCTTGAAGTACTTAAAGAGCGTAAATTCCCTGTCGGTGAAATGCACTTACTAGCAAGTGAACGTAGTGAAGGCAAAACTTCCCGTTTTAACGGCAAAACAATACAAGTACAAAACGTAGAAGACTTCGATTGGTCTCAAGTACATATTGCGTTTTTCTCTGCAGGTAGCGAGCTTTCAGAGCGTTGGGCTCCAATTGCGGCTGATGAAGGTGTGGTTGTCATCGATAACACATCACGCTTCCGTTACGAATACGATGTTCCTCTGGTTGTGCCTGAAGTGAACCCTGAAGCGATTGCTGAGTTCCGTAACCGTAACATCATCGCGAACCCTAACTGCTCGACTATCCAAATGGTAGTAGCGCTAAAACCAATTCACGATGAAGTGGGCCTTGAGCGTATTAACGTTTCAACTTACCAATCTGTGTCTGGTGCAGGTAAGCCAGGTATCGATGAGCTAGCGGGTCAAACGGCTAAGCTTCTTAACGGTATGCCAGCTGAAAACTCAGCGTTCTCACAACAAATCGCTTTCAACTGTATTCCTCAAATCGATGAATTTACAGAGAACGGCTACACGCGTGAAGAGATGAAGATGGTTTGGGAAACTCAAAAAATCTTTGCTGACTCTTCAATCACAGTGAACCCGACTTGTGTCCGCGTACCAGTATTTTACGGTCACGCAGAATCTCTACACATTGAAACTCGCGCACCAATCGGTGCAGAGCAAGTGGTTCAGCTTCTAGAGAACACAGAAGGTGTTGAAGTATTCCAAGCGCTAGACTTCCCAACTCAAGTTCGTGATGCAGGTGGTAAAGACCACGTAATGGTTGGTCGTATTCGTAACGACATCAGCCATCACAGTGGCGTAAACATGTGGGTTGTCGCTGATAACGTTCGTAAAGGCGCAGCAACAAACGCAGTTCAAATCGCTGAAGTTCTGATTCGCGATTACTTCTAAGCTTTATTGCTTTGATAGAAAAGCCTCACTCTTTAGTGGGGCTTTTTTAATCGATTAAAAATATTGTTAGTCAAATTGTGTGAAATTGCTGCGAATATTGTTGCTGCAACACATTTTTTGTTTTCATCTCTATAGTTTTACGTCATTTATCCGATATATTTAATAGATCATCACTTTTCCGAATTTAAGCACCTAGCTGAGCCTTTTATGTTTCAAATTTTCAAGCCGTGGTTAATGCCTTTTGCCTTTATCATTGCGACTCAGATTTCCGTTGTTCGTGCAGATTCCATTCGAGTTGTAGGGCCTAATGGCCAGATACAATCAGCGCCTACGTTTTCAGAACCACTTCAAAGAGCGCAATCAAATAGCGCTGAGCCTTCACGTTTCTATGGTCCAACTCGCGGCTCAGAAACATTGTGGTCTATTGCCTCAAAGTTACGCCCTGATAACTCCGTTTCAGTCCAACAAACTCTGTTGGCTATTTATCGCTTAAACCCACAAGCGTTTGAAAACCAGAATATCCATAGCCTGCTGCCTGCGAGCAATCTACGCGTGCCTTCTTTAGAGCAAGCACGTGCAAGCTCGACGCAGCAAGCTATCAACATCATGAACTCACATCTTGCTAAGCTTGATGCTCCTGCAAGTAAGCCTGTCGCTTCAAAACCCAAAGCGCCGAGTTCTGATGCAAAAAATGTTACTCCTGCTAAGCAAGTAAGCACTACTGAAACTGCTAAAAAGCCATTGTCTCCAACTCAATCATCTCTAGCTCAATCTGCACCAACCCAAGAGATGAACAAGTTAGAGAAGCAGCTAGAGCTTTCAGAAACTGAACTGCTGTCACTTGAAGAGAAAAATCACCAACTTCGTTTGATGTTATCGAATGTTCAATCGGAAGTGGATGAGCTAAAAACAGAGCTCAGTGATGAAGACCGCATTCGTAGCGAAGTGGAAAAGCTGCTTGATGAAGAGCGCAGAAAGAACGCCGAAATTGAAAAGATGGCACCAAGTGTCATGGACGAACTGTTATCGAATGGTTGGTTAGTGGCGGCTCTTGCGATTATTCCAGGTCTGCTCATTGGTTTGATCGTTGTGATGCTGTTAGGCCGTCGTTCTAAAAATGATGAGCAACAGCGGACGACTCAAGAACAACCGCTCCAGCCAGAACCAAGTACCGTTGCACCTATTACATTGGGCGACGAGATGGACGACCTTAACGAGCTGTCTTTAGATGATGACTTGTTTGGTACGGAAGATGACGCCAACAAGCTGTTTGACGATCAAGCGCTAGCCGAAGAGGATGATGTCTTTGCTGGTTTAGATGAATCTGATCTCGATTTCAATCTAGATGGTGAAGACGATGACCCATTTGCTAGCATTGGCGAAAACGGTGATTTAGACACCAACTTCGACGATCTAGATTTAGACAGCAGCAACGGCATTAGTGTTAATGGCGAAGAGAAAGCGCTTGGCCTTGAAGAGATGGAACGTGCGCTAGACAAAACAGCGGAAAGCGCCGTCGATACTGATGATGTCGACTTTGATCTTTCTGATGATAACGCAATGTCTGCTGATGACATTGAAGCTTTACTATCTCAAGAGTCTGAAACTGAAGATCTCGGTTCCAACGAGCTAGACCAATCTTTATTAGATGATCTGTTTGCTCTTGATGACGAAGATGACGACAGCTTCGATATTGATGCTCTGATTTCGGAAGAGCAAAGTGATTCGCCTTCTAGCACTGAAACACCAGCAAGCGATGATTTTGACATCGATGCGCTTATCTCTGAGCAACAAAGTGAGACTAAGCCTGTTGATTTGAGCAATGACGATTTTGATATTGATGCTCTAATCTCTGAACAACAGTCCCCTGAGCCAGCTTCACCGACAGCGAATGATGATATTGATGACATCTTTGCCCAAGTTGCTGCTCAGAACGATCAAGCGAATGACCCTTTCAACCTCGATAGCGACGATGAGATTGCCACTAACCTAAACAGTGGTTTGGCGTCTGATGATGATATCGAAAACATTCTGTCTCAGTTCGATAAGCCCATCGTAAATGAAGAACCTCAAGACAGCGTTGATCTGCTTGATGAGCAACTGGCAGGCGATGACGTAGACCTAAGTAACTCGACAGACCTTCTTGATGAGATGCTAGGGGACGATTCGGATGATGAGTCTGAAAGCGAACCTCTTGGCTTTGATTCTCTGTCTGAGCTTGAAGAGCTTTCTGGTTTATCGACCGATGATGACCTCAACATCGCAGAAGACAGCACGGAAACCTTGGATGAATTAATAGGTGACTCTGACGACGATGATTTCGAACTCGACGCCGAAAGTACCGACTTATTGGATGATTTCCTTGATAGTGAATTGTCAGATGATGAGCTTTTAGCGGATGCATCAAAATCAGAATCTCTAGACCCATTTGATGACTTACTGACAAGTGGCATTGAAGACGAGCTTGAATCTGAAGATAAGACGTTTGATAAAGAGTTAGACGCAGCCTTTGGTTTGGACAACGCCAATGAGGAGCCTGAAAAGGACTCAGACGTTGAGCTTACTCCGTTAACCTCTGAAGGTGAGCCTGAGCAAGATCCGGACATTAGTGAAACACTACAACCTGAAGTCGTTACTGATGAATCGTTAGATTCGGAACTGATTCAAGACAGCGCTGACGTTAAGCCAGAAAATGATGAAGCCTTTAATCGTGATGGTTTTATCGATGATTTGTTCGGTGTTGCACCAGCAACGGATGCTTTGCTTGATGACTCGCTAGAAACAACAGACGAAGCGTTGATTGATGAGTTAATGACTTCTGATGACAATGATTTGTTGTCAGCAATAGAAGAGCCTGTTGAACCATCAATTGAAAATACGGTTGAATCAGAGCAAGCGCCTCTTTCAAACAGCAACGAAGTATCAGCGCAAGAAACCGCATCATCGGTGGAGGATGATAAATTGGATATCGACTCGCTGTTATCTGAGAATTCTGATTTTGATAAACCAGATTTTGAAGAGCGAGTTAAAGAAGAAACCGCACAACAAGAACCAGAGCCGAAAGAAGCCGACGTACAAGAGCAAGCTTCGCCATCCTCTTTAAATGATATCTCTGAAGATGATGAAGAGACGGTTGAAGACTGGCTAGCTGAGGCTATCGACGATGTAGAGTCGCCAGCTAACGTTACCTCTGATTTTGACTTTGAACCGAAAATCCAAGGTAGCGATCAGCTTGAAGATGTCGTTGAATCCTTGCCAGAGCCAGAGCCAGAGCCAGTTCGTGCTGCAAACATGCCAGAGATCATTCCAAATGAATTTGGTGTGCCAGAAGACGATGATTGGCTGATTGAAGATGAGGCGTCTGAACCAGAAGCATTAGCGGAAACTGACGTAACACCAGAGCTAGTGACACCTGTCGCTGAACCGAAAGTTGAAGCTACACCACAAGCGGAAGTAGCAGAACAAGCTGAAGTTCTAGGACAAGAAGGCGAAGAAGAATTCTCGTTTGATGACTTCGAATTGCCAGAGTTTAATGAAGAAGATGCACTAGCGGAAGCTGATGCTGAATCAACACCAGAACCAGTAACGCCAGCTATTGATGCTCAACCAAGTGTTGAGCCTCAAACTGAAGCCCAAGTTATAGCTCAGGCGCAAGACGACGAAGAGTTTTCGTTTGATGATTTCGACTTACCAGAGTTTAGTGAAGAAGACGCACTAGCGGAAGCTGATGCTGAATCAACAACAGAGCCAGCAACGCCTGCTATAGACTCTCAATCAAGTGTTGAATCGCAACCTACCGCTGAGCCTCAGTTAGATGCTGCACCACAAGTTGAAACTGCGAAACCAGAAAGCGAAGAAGAATTCTCGCTTGATGACTTCGAACTACCAGAGTTTGGTGAAGACGATGCGTTAGCGGAAGTGGTGAGTGAACCAGATGAAGCACAGTTAGAGCAAGACTTAGCGCCTGACACAGAGAAGTTCGAGTTCGATGACCTTGATCTTCCGGAGTACGATGAAGAAAGCGCAAAAGCAGACTCTGTTTTAGATGATATTGAGCAAAGCAATGCCGAGCCGGTGGCGGAAGCCCAAGGCGTAGAGTTCGATGAGTTTGATTTACCGGAATATGGTGAAGATGAAGCCATCTCTGATGCGTTTGCTGATAAGCCAACACCACTGACTTCTTTCAGCCCACAAGGCGAAGAGCAAGATGCGTTGCATGATCTGTTCTCAAATCCGCAGAGCTATAGTCAGGCTGATGATTTCTCGAATGCTGAAGACTCTGAACCGGCTGGTTTTGCACAGCCAGAACAATCACTGAGCGCGGCTTCAGAGCCAAACTCAACGCCTGCAGCGGTTCAAGACGAGCCACTAGAAGGCTTTGATGACTTTGATGAGACAGCATTAGCTGAGTTGCTTTCTGAAGATGTTCAAGACTCTGTCGACAACATGTTCGATAAGCCATTGGACGCAACTTCGATTGATAGCGCAGGGTTAGATATTGACGCCATGCTTGAAGTCGGCGGCGAAGACTGGAAAGGCTTTAACCTAGCGCCAGAACAACAATCTAGCATGCATAATGATGTGCCTGATGACCAACAAGAGATTTGGGCATCGGCTGAACAGCAAGCTGAACCGAAAATCAAAGAAGAGAATTGGGCTGAACAAGACAATCTAACCGAATCAGGCAACAGTCGTGATAAGCAGTACATGACGATTGATGAGCTAATGGCTCAAGTCGAGCAAGAAGGTGAAGAAGTCATTAATCCAGACGATGAAGAGCTTAAACTGGATGTGGGTCTTAACGAATTCCCTGATGTTATCGGTGATATTGGCAATTATGATGTCGACAGCAATGCAGAAGCTGCGGGTAAGCTTGATTTGGCCAAAATCTACATCGAGATGAGTGACTCGCAAGGGGCAATTAAGCTTCTAGAAGAGGCAATCGTTGACGGCAGCGATGATATTCGTCGAGAGGCAAAAAATCTTATCGATACGTTAAACGGTCGATAAATTTACAAATCAGAAAGGGTAGCGTTGGCTACCCTTTATTTTAAGGCGATACAGAGCGCTATCGTTTCATTTGGTTTTTCAACAGCATCGTCTCGGTCGATGCTGATTGTTTATTGAAGTTTTAGCCCCATCCTATTTGGGCTAGCACTGATTTCCGTATATACTTCTCGCCCATTTTCAAAGAGAACAAGAACATGAAAATTGCTTTAGGTATTGAATATAACGGTACCCACTACTTTGGTTGGCAGCGCCAACGAGACGTGAAAAGTGTCCAAGAAGAATTGGAAAAGGCTCTTTCAGTTGTCGCGAATCACCCTGTAGAAGTTATGTGCGCAGGTCGTACAGATGCCGGTGTTCACGGTACGGGACAAGTCGTTCACTTTGAAACTAATGTCGATCGTAAAATGGTGGCATGGACAATGGGCGCGAATGCCAACATGCCAAAAGATATTGCGGTTCGTTGGGCGACAGAAGTGAATGAGGATTTCCATGCTCGTTTCTCGGCTACTGCCCGCCGTTATCGCTACATTATCTTTAACCATGCACTACGCCCAGGCATTTTGAATTCAGGTGTGAGCCATTATCATGGTCATCTTGATGAGAAAAAAATGCATGAAGCGGGTCAGTACTTACTTGGTGAGAATGACTTCACTTCGTTCAGGGCAACACACTGTCAATCTCGTAGCCCATGGAGAAACATGATTCACTTGAACGTGACTCGTCATGGACACTACATTGTGATCGATATTAAAGCGAATGCGTTTGTTCACCACATGGTGAGGAATATTACGGGTAGCCTTATTGCCGTAGGTAAAGGTGAGCAGAAACCAGAGTGGATCCAGTGGCTTTTAGAAGCTAAAGATCGAAAAGTAGCCGGCGCAACTGCAAAAGCGGAAGGTTTGTATCTGGTGGATGTTGATTATCCTGAACATTTTGAGCTACCACGAGAGCCAATTGGTCCTCTATTTTTACCGGATAATTTGAACTAAATGTGAGACTTAGGTTCAAAAATTATTACGGTTTAGTGCGTAAGATAGTCCCAGAAAATAGGTACAACCAGTTTTTTATCTACAGTCGCTGTTTTATGTGCTTTAATTCCCACGCATAATTCCCAAATTTATTTCTTTCGCAATCAAGCGGAAGAATCGAAACAAAAAGGTCTTCCATGAGTTGGCTTGAAAAGATTTTAGAAAAAAGCAACATCGTAACATCTCGTAAAGCGTCTATCCCTGAGGGTGTTTGGACGAAATGTACTTCTTGTGAGCAGGTTCTGTACCATGCTGAACTAGAGCGTAACCTAGAAGTATGTCCAAAATGTGACCATCACATGCGCATGAAAGCACGTCGTCGTCTGGATACATTCCTAGACAAAGGTGAGCGTGTTGAACTAGGTGCTGATCTTGAGCCACAAGACAAGCTGAAGTTTAAAGACTCTAAGCGTTACAAAGAACGTATCTCTGCTGCTCAAAAGAACAGTGGTGAAACAGACGCATTAGTTGCAATGAAAGGCGAACTATTGGGTTTACCTATCGTAGCGTGTGCTTTTGAATTCTCATTCATGGGCGGCTCAATGGGTTCTGTTGTTGGTGCTCGTTTCGTGAAAGCGGTAGATGCTGCTATCGAGAACAACTGTGGTTTAGTGTGTTTCTCTGCAAGTGGTGGTGCTCGTATGCAAGAGGCATTGATGTCTCTAATGCAAATGGCGAAAACCAGTGCTGCGCTTGAGCGTTTATCTGCGAAAGGCCTACCGTTTGTTTCAGTTATGACTGATCCAACAATGGGTGGTGTTTCTGCAAGTTTGGCAATGCTTGGCGATATCAATATTGGTGAACCAAAAGCACTGATCGGTTTTGCTGGACGTCGTGTAATCGAACAAACGGTACGTGAAGACCTTCCTGAAGGTTTCCAACGCAGTGAGTTCCTACTAGACCACGGTGCTATCGACATGATTGTTGACCGTCGTGAGATGCGTCAGCGCGTTGCAAGCCTTGTTGCTAAAATGACCAACCAGCCTTCACCATTAGTAGTTTCTGTGAACGATTCACCGAATGAAGCTACTTATGAAGTACCAGAAGCGCCAGAAAAAGGGTAAAGTACCTTCTAACAAACCAACTTAATTATGGTTATGAGTTAGATGAGTCAACAACCTATTCCTCAAGCCACATCCTCTTTGGAGATGTGGCTTGATTATTTATCAAACATCCACACAAGCGCTATTGATCTTGGATTAGACCGAGTTCAGGCCGTCGCCTCTAAGGCAAACCTCACCAAACCTGCTCAACATGTTATTACTGTTGCCGGAACCAATGGCAAAGGCTCAACATGTGCACTGATGGAAGCGATTCTATTGGACGCTGGTTACTCAGTTGGTGTCTACAGCTCTCCTCACTTAATTCGCTATAACGAACGTGTTCGTATCAACGGCCAAGATCTATCTGATGAAAAGATGGTTCAGTCTTTCGATTTCATTGAGAAAGAGCGTGGCGAAATCAGCCTGAGTTTTTTCGAATATGGCACTTTAGCGGCGTTACGTGCATTTCAAACTGAAGCGGTTGATGTTGTGCTTTTAGAAGTGGGTTTAGGCGGGCGTTTAGACGCGACCAATATCGTTGAGCATGATGTTTCTGTGATTACTAGTTTGGCTGTCGACCATGTTGACTGGCTAGGTGATGACATCAATGTGATTGGTTTTGAGAAAGCGGGCATTTATCGTAGCGGTAAACCCGCTATCTGTGGTCAACCCAAGCCACCGGCTACGGTTGCAGCGCACGCTGATGACATTAAGGCTGAGTTCTACCAAGTCGGTATTCAATACACTTATGATGTTGACGGTGATACGTGGAACTGGCGCAGTGGTGCATTCCAACTAGAATCACTACCTATTCCAAGCCTGCCGTTACCTAACGCTGCAACAGCGTTGATGGCATTGGGCACATCAGAGCTTAGTATTAGCGACGTGAACGTGGTTAACGGCATGAAGAATGCGCAGCTTCCAGGTCGTATGCAGCAAATTAGCGAACAACCCGTGATTGTGCTTGATGTGGCGCACAACCCGCATTCTGCTGAGTACTTTGCGCAGCAAGTCGCGAAGAAGTATGCAGGCAAAAATTTACACGTTGTAGTCGCCATGCTTCATGACAAAGATATCCCCGCGACATTGGAAGTATTAGCGCCAATCACAACTCATTGGTATCCAGCTTCATTGCAAGGGCCACGCGCAGCGACAGCTGCTGAATTGTGTCAAGGCCTACCCGAAGGCGTAGAGCAGCATTCAAACCCTGTCACAGCTTTTGAAGCGGCTTTAGCTTCTGTTAAAGGTGACGATGTTGTGTTGGTTGTCGGTTCTTTCCATACAGTGGGTGAAGTGTTGGAGCATTGGCAGAAAAAAGGAAACTAAATGGCAAGTAAATTCCAAAGCCGGTTAGTCGGCACCATCATTTTAGTGGCCATTGGCGTGATTGTATTGCCCGATGTACTAGATGGTAAGAAGCTCCACTACAAAGAAGAGTTTGCAAGCATTCCAATTAAGCCTGAGCTTGATAGTAATGTTGAAGTGTTTGAAGTACTCGATCCCGTTGAAGATCAGATAGCGCTACCGGATTCTCCGGTTGAGCAAGTGGTTGAAAGTGGTCGTACTGATAATTCAAACACGCAAACCGCGTCTTCTTCTAATGATAAAGAAGCAGACAAAGTGGCAGTTGTGGTTAAGCCGGTACCTGAAAAAAATGAATACCAAGACAGTGCTTGGATTATTCAATTGATGGCTTTGAAGAATGCTGACAACGCAAAAAACGTTGTTAAGGATCTGCAAAAGCGCGGTTATCAGGCTCACACCAAGCAAGAAAAAACTTTTACGCGAGTAATTATTGGCCCGGATGTCTCTAAATCCAAACTTGAGCGACAAATTAAGGAATTAGAAAAAATTACGGGTTCAAAAGGCCAGTTGCTCAAATTTAAACCGTTAAATCCATAAGAAAACGTTTGCGTCAGCATTTTTTCTGTTAAAATGCGCGCCAACTTAAGATGAAGAATTCATGAATTGGTTAGATTTTGTCATTTTAGGCGTGATCGGCTTCTCTGCCGTGATCAGTTTAGTTCGTGGTTTCGCTAAAGAAGCCTTGTCACTCGTTATTTGGTTTGGAGCATTTTTTATTGCTAGCCAGTACTACGCTAAATTAGCGATGTACTTCACCAATATCGAAGATGAGATGTTTCGAAACGGAACTGCGATAGCAGCATTGTTTGTTGCAACGTTAGTTGTGGGTGCCTTAGTTAACTATGTCATCGGTCAACTAGTTCAGAAAACAGGCCTGTCAGGTACAGACAGAATCCTCGGTGTCGTCTTTGGTGGCTTACGTGGTGTTCTGATTGTGTCAGCAGTGTTGTTTTTCATGGATGCGTTTACTGCATTCCCAAGTTCTGAGTGGTGGAAGAATTCGCAATTGGTTCCAGAATTTAGTCGAATCATTGCGCCGTTCTTCGAGCATTTACAAGCAACATCTAGTTTCTTATCTGGCGCGCTCTAGCGCCAGTTAATGTCGAAAAATCGAGGATTAGGACATGTGTGGTATTGTTGGAATCGTGGGTTCAACACCTGTAAACCAGTCTATTTATGACGCTTTAACGGTATTGCAGCATCGTGGCCAAGATGCCGCTGGTATTTGTACCATAGAAAGCAATCGTTTCCGTCTGCGTAAGGCGAACGGTTTAGTAAAAGATGTTTTTGAAGCAAAACACATGCAGCGCCTACAAGGTGAAGTTGGTATTGGCCATGTTCGTTATCCTACTGCGGGTAGTTCAAGTGCGTCTGAAGCTCAGCCTTTCTACGTAAACTCTCCTTTTGGCATTACGTTGGCGCACAACGGTAACCTGACGAACGCAAACGAAGTTCGTGAGAAGTTGTTCGAAAAAGACCGTCGTCATGTAAACACAACCTCTGACTCTGAAGTTCTACTGAACGTATTAGCTCATGAGATCGATACTGTTAAAGGTAACGTAACTTCAGATGACGTTTTCCGCGCTGTGGCAAATGTGCATCGTACAATTCGTGGTGCTTACGCCGTAACGGCGATGATCATCGGCCACGGTATGATCGCATTCCGTGACCCACATGGTATTCGTCCATTGTGTCTTGGTAAGCGTGAAGTTCAAGGTAAAACAGAGTACATGGTTGCGTCTGAATCGGTAGCACTCGATGCTGTTGGTTTCGACTTCATGCGCGACGTAGCACCAGGTGAAGCTATCTACGCAACGTTTGACGGTGAGCTTTTCACTAAGCAATGTGCAGACAACCCACAACTAAACCCATGTATCTTTGAGTTTGTATACTTTGCACGCCCAGATTCATTCATCGACAAAATCTCGGTTTACAGCGCACGCGTTGAGATGGGTGAGATGCTTGGTATGCGTATTAAAGAAGAGTACGCAGACTTAGACATTGATGTAGTTATTCCAATCCCTGAAACATCAAACGATATTGCGCTACGAATCGCTCAAGCGATCAATAAGCCATACCGTCAAGGTTTCGTGAAAAACCGCTATGTTGGCCGCACATTCATCATGCCAGGTCAGCAACAACGTAAGAAGTCGGTTCGCCGTAAGCTCAACGCAATTCGCTCTGAGTTTAAAGGTAAGAACGTTCTTCTGGTTGACGATTCTATCGTTCGCGGCACAACATCAGAGCAGATCATTGAGATGGCTCGTGATTCTGGCGCAAATAAGGTCTTCATGGTTTCAGCTGCTCCAGAGGTTCGCTTCCCTAACGTTTACGGCATTGATATGCCGAGCGCGACAGAGTTGATTGCTCATGGTCGTGATAACGAAACGATTTGTAAGCAGATTGGCGCAGACGCCTTGATTTTCCAAACGCTACCAGATCTGATTTCTGCAGTGGGCATGGGCAATCAAGACATCTCTCGTTTTGATACTTCTGTATTTAACGGCGAGTATGTAACGGGCGATATCGACCAAGTGTACCTAGATTTCCTAGACTCTTTGCGTAATGACGACTCAAAGGTTCAGCGTGAGATTCAACAAGATCTTGCTAACTTAGAGTTACACAACGAAGGCGCTTAACTAGCGTTTCGTTAGTCATACAGAGTTTCGCTAGCGATACAGAAAATAAAAAACCAGAGCATCGGCTCTGGTTTTTTGTTTATAGAGAAGGGGATTGACCTTAATGAATGTGGTATGCGATCACAAAATCAATAAACAATCTCACTTTCTCTGGTAGATGGTCTTTGTGGTTATAAAGCATGTAAATATCACGAGGGTTAGCGCTCCAGTCTTCTAAGACTTGCACTAAGCTGCCATCTTCAATGTATTCACGAATCATCACGTCAGGCATCAGGGTGATACCTAGGCCTTCTGAGCACGCTTGTCTTACGACATTAAGCGCATTGGCGTTGAAACGGCCTTTCTCGCTATTCACCACCGTCTCTTCATTCGAATTACTCAGCTGCCACTTAATCAGCGGGTAGCCTTTGAGTAGCGAATGGTTCGCTAGCTCTTCAGCATGGCTTGGAGCTGGGTTCTTCGCTAAGTACTCAGGGCTCGCGATAAGAATATCTTTGACTTCACTGATTTTTCGAGCGATTAGGCTTGAATCACGCTGAGGGCCGACTCGGAAAATTACGTCCCACTCCGTTGGATCCAGCTGATCCGCTTGGTTGTTCATCATCAGCTCAATATTGATATCAGGGTATTGAATCATGAATTCACTGAACATTGGCATCATCATGCGCTTGGTCAGGTTTGAGGGTGCCGTAATACGAATCTTACCGGAAGCGCCTTTGCACACGTCAGTTAACTCTTCTGCAGTAGAAGAGAGACGTTGCAACAGCGGAGAGCATTCATTGAAGAAACGTTCGCCTGCCTCTGTTAAAGAAAGTTTACGCGCGTGTCTATTGAGAAGCCTAAGGTTCAAAGAATCTTCTAAGGCTTGGATGCGTCGTGTGATGGTCGCAACCGGAATCATAGTCTTGCGCGATGTTGCGGTGTAGCTCCCATTTTCAACGACGAGTCGAAAGAGGTTTAAATCATCTAATTTCATAAATCCAGACACATTTGTTTACAATCTCATCTAATTTATACGTAACAGTGAGATCAATGTTTGCGTTACGTCAACTCGTTGCACTATTTACAAGTATTCCAACCCTCGTCACGAATTACCAGTAAAGAGTGCAAATTTGTGTATTTAGCATTTTATTACTAAGTTTTATATTAGTTCTTAGAACAGATAACAATAATAATTCGACTTAGTTTTGTGAGGTTATAGATTATGTACAAAACTCACAGTCAGCCAGTAATGACCTCGGCTCAGGAAGTAATTAACCAAAAATGCGTGATGTTGGTTGATGATGATCCTATTTTTCGCCGTATAACCAGCGCGTACCTAGACAAGGTCGGTTATAAAGTGGTTGAGGCTGAAAATGGACTGGACGCTTTGCAGAAACTTAGAGACTCAGCGCCAGATTTGATTGTGTGTGACTTATCAATGCCAATACTTGATGGCATAGAGCTTGTGGAAGAGCTCAGTTTAGAGTACCCGTCACTGCCTATGATCGTTGTGTCTGGCACTGATGATATGTCTGACGTGGCGAAAGCCTTGCGATTTGGTATTAAAGACTTCTTGGCGAAGCCGTTAGAGGATCACCGTCACCTAGGAAGTGCGATTGCGAATACATTGACAGATTCGTTTGATAACATTTCAGACCAACGAGATTTTTCGAGCCAATGGTTCTGTGTGGATGATGGGGGAGAGATCCCTGAAGACCAAGAACTGCATTGGCACCTGAATTACCTTCAAGATAACCCAAGCGCAGCAAAAGACTTACTGCATGCGCTGCTTCCAGAGAAAGATACGCGACAAGGCTCATGGCGTTGCAGTTACCGGTTACTGCAATCAACAGAGATGATGCCACTTGTGTTTGACTATGCGTGGATGATGAACGGGCAGTTTGCTTTTTACCTCGTCGATTCATCGTCGTCTGATAATGGCGGCTCCGCGACAACATTGTTAGTGAGAGCGCTGTTCCACGATTACATAAGAAACAGAAAAGATTTTAATGTTGATCTCAAAGATATTGCTGAAATCTTAGAGAAGGGGATTCGTTGCTCTAAATGCTCCACCCCAGTGAATGCCTTGTTTGGTGTTGCTGACCTTGCCGAGGGAACCATCTCCATTTTGCCTGCGGGTCTAGACGGGCAATGGTCGAATGGTGAATTGAATCAATATATTGCAGCAGGTGAGCGCTTGGGTGAGAACTGCAAGAAGAACTTTATTACGCGGGACCTTCCGATCGAACAGGGCTGCCAACTGTCGTTGAGCCTACTTGGAGCGGCAAGTCTTAGTTTAGACATACACCAAGGGTCTACTGATTAACCCTATATTTCCTCGGTTTTTGTGAATAATTGATTAAGGTATAGTTGCGCAAATGGTGTGGCTATGCCTTTTTTGTTAAATGTCGATTTAGCAAAGCGGGTTTGGTTCGCCGGATACTTACCTTCACTAACAAAAACAAGAAGCAATCATGGCAGATAACAAAGACTTTCAAGACCCGTTTAATGTATTCTACTTTTTAGGATTTTTAGCCGCATTTTTAATGATTCCATTGCTACCAGCAACACTTACGTTGATCCGTGTATTCAATGGTTACGCAACATTCTAGTTAAGCTGTCGTCGCCGATTGGTGATAGCTAACTCAAGGAGGCCACAATTAGCGTTCGAGTTTTAAGCCTCAATATTGCTGGTAGCCTTTGTATATTTCTCGCAGTTCTAGGGATAGTTTTGCCCGTTCTGCCAACCACTCCTTTTCTCCTTCTTGCCAGCGCATGCTTCATGCGAAGCAATCCGAAAGTTCATAAATGGATGCATGAGCACAAAACGCTGGGTCCTTTGCTGAACAATTGGTATCAACACGGTGCCGTCACCAAACAAGTTAAAACGCGTGGCGTATTCTTTATCTTGTTGAGTTTTGCGTTATCCATCTACTTTGCCCCTATCATTTGGGTCAAGGCTTTCCTAATTTGTGTACTTGTTATTCTTCTCACATGGTTTATGCGACTTCCAACCCATGAGTTGGTTGCTGACAGCAAAGAAAATCACTACCATTAAGCCAGTGTGCCTGCTTGTATAGCGGGCGTTTATTATTTCAGCAATCAGAGTTATGACTCTCGTTGCAATGAATACCAATCGTACCTTTCCTTAATTCCGAGCGTTGATGTTTGATTCGTTAACGAGAGTTTGGAAAGCGGCCTAATGAAGTGCATAAGATTATGAACACAGAAAAAATCTCTCTGATCAAAGCAAGCATCAAAAGCATTCCTGATTACCCTAAAGCGGGTATTTTGTTCCGTGACGTAACAAGCTTGATGGAAGATCCAGTAGCTTACAAAGCGACTATCGACCTGCTAGCGGAAACATACAAGGACATGGGCTTTACTAAGATCGTTGGTACTGAAGCTCGTGGTTTCCTATTTGGTGCGCCTTTGGCACTTGAGCTAGGTGTTGGCTTCATTCCTGTTCGTAAGCCGGGCAAGCTGCCTCGTCAAACTGTGGCACAATCTTATGAGCTTGAGTACGGCACCGACACTCTAGAAATCCATACTGATGCTATCGTTGAAGGCGATAAAGTGCTTATGGTTGATGACTTGCTAGCAACGGGCGGTACGATTGAAGCAACAACAAAGTTGATTCGTCAGCTTGGTGGTGTGGTAGAACACGCTGCATTTGTTATTAACCTTCCAGAAATCGGTGGTGACAAGCGCTTACAAGGCTTAGGTCTAGAAGTGTTTAGCATCTGCGAATTCGACGGTCACTAATCCTTTTCGGAATTATTCATGAGCTATCTTGCGTTAGCGCGAAAATGGCGACCAACCAAATTCAAAGAAGTGGTTGGTCAAGCCCATGTTTTAACAGCATTAGAGAATGCCCTTAGCCAAAATAGGTTGCATCACGCTTACCTATTCAGCGGTACACGAGGTGTCGGTAAAACGACCATCGGCCGTTTGTTTGCTAAGGGACTCAACTGTGAAACAGGCATTACTTCAACCCCTTGTGGTGAGTGTGCAACCTGCAAAGAGATCGATGAAGGTCGTTTTGTTGACCTGCTCGAGATCGATGCTGCCTCACGTACTAAGGTAGAAGATACCCGCGAGCTTCTGGACAATGTTCAGTACAAGCCTGCACGTGGTCGCTTCAAGGTTTACCTAATCGATGAAGTACACATGCTGTCTAGGCACAGTTTTAACGCGCTTCTAAAGACCTTAGAAGAGCCGCCTGAGTATGTGAAGTTCTTGCTCGCAACAACGGATCCGCAAAAGCTTCCTGTGACGATATTGTCGCGTTGTCTGCAATTCCATCTTAAGCCGATTAGCGTTGATAATATCCACGAGCAACTCGATCATATTCTTGAACAAGAAAATGTGACGTCTGAATCTCGTGCGCTTGGAATGATTGCTCATGCCGCTGATGGCAGTATGCGTGACGCTCTTAGCCTAACAGACCAAGCTATCGCATTAGGTAATGGCAATGTAGTGACAGACACTGTTGCTCACATGCTCGGAACACTGGATACCGACCAAGCTATCCACTTGCTTGAAGCGATTAGCAGTAAGCAGCCGCAACAAGCAATGGCGTGTATCCAAAGCCTTGCTGAGAATGGTGTTGAGTGGGACGGTTTGCTGAATCAGCTTGCGACTCAACTGCATCGTCTTGCGATGTTCCAAGCTTTGCCATCTACATTAGATAAGGCACAGCCTGACGCAGAGAAGCTTGAACTACTGAGCAAAGCGCTTAGCCCACAAGACATTCAACTCTACTACCAGATCGTGTTGAAAGGTCGTGAAGACTTACCATTGTCGCCAACCGCTCGCGTTGGTATTGAGATGGTGGTCTTACGCATGTTGGCATTTAGACCAGCTGAACAAGCGGTTGCTACTGCAATCTCGACTCAGTCGGCAAGCCCAGCGCCAGTTCCAGCAGCTCAAGCTCAGAACGTTGCTCAGTCAGTGAGTCAACCTGCGCCAATGGCAGCTCCGAGACAGCCTCAGATGCAACAACAGGCGCCTCAACAGCAAGCTATGCAGCAGCAACCGGTGCAACAGGCTCCAGCACAGTATTCAGATTCTCAAGGTTACGCTGATCATTCAGGTAACCAAGGTTATCCAGAACAGGATTACCCGCATAGCCAGTATGACGCGCCTCCTGCTTATGATGAGCGTCCAAGCTACGGTGCAGATCAGCCTCAGCAGCAACAAACGAATTATCAAAACCAGAGCCCGGTTCAACAGCCAAGCGCTGCACCTTCTGCTCCGCAAGAGCAGCCGGCGCGTGCAACTTCGCCTGTGAGTGGTTTACGCCACCAATTACGTTCTCAACGTAGAGGCAGCTCGGCAACAGAAAACAAAGGCTCGGCGCCAAAAAAGGCTAAAGCGACACCTGCTAAAACTTCAGTTCTTGATCGAGTTGCTCAGCAACACGGTGGTTCTGAGCGGGTGTCGCCAGCTTCTTTATCAGCCTCTTCGACAGAAAATGTGACCAACGATAATGAACCTTATCGCTGGAAACCGTCTAAACCTGTAGTGAAAGAGGTGAGCAAAGAGCTTACACCTACTCAGATCAAGCGTGCGTTAGAGCATATTAAGACACCAGAAATGGTCGACAAATTGCTTCAAGAGTCGATTGCTCAAGATGAATGGTCCGCCACGATTCAAAAGCTAGAGACAGCCAAGCTTGTTGAACAGTTAGCATTGAACTCAGTGTTTGCTAAAAACGACACATCAATCACTTTAACGTTAAGAGCGAGCCAAGCTCACTTGAATACGGACCGTGCACAGAGTGAGCTATTGCAGTCTCTCAATACTGTGCTTGCGGAAGAGTGTCATTTGAGTGTTGAAATCGGTGATGGTGGAGAAACGCCGCTAGAATTACGAGAACGACTGTATCAAGGTAAGTTGAAAGACGCGTTTACCGCGTTGGAAAACGATGCCAACGTACAGTTCATTGAAAGACGTTTTGCCGCTGAACTCGACAGAGACAGCGTTCGTCCTATCTAGAACGTTTTCTTGTTTAGTGACCGGCGTATCATCCCAGATAAGCAAATCTGAGAACTGAACATCGAGGGGTTGAATCACACAGTTTTAACCCCCATTTAAGCTCGTATAGCTTAATTAATTTTAATAAACCAATTAGACCAGAGAGTATTAACATGTTTGGTAAAGGCGGTATGGGCAACATGATGAAGCAAGCCCAGCAAATGCAAGAGCGCATGCAAAAGCTTCAAGAAGAAATCGCAAATATGGAAGTTACAGGTGAGTCAGGTGCTGGCCTTGTAAAAGTAACGATCACTGGTAGCCACAGCGTTCGCCGTGTTGATATCGATGAAAGCCTAATGGAAGACGATAAAGAGATGCTTGAAGATCTTATCGCTGCTGCTTTCAACGATGCGGCTCGTCGCGTTGAAGAAACTCAAAAAGAGAAAATGGCTAGCGTAACTGGCGGAATGCAACTTCCACCAGGTATGAAGATGCCTTTCTAAGAAACTATTTCTAAAGGTTTATTCAAGCTGCGGTTTATCTTGAGTAAATCGTTACTTGAAAATTAGAACGGTTAAATATGCGTACCAGTCATATGCTGGAGCATTTGATGGAGGCCTTACGTTGTCTACCTGGGGTTGGCCCCAAGTCGGCGCAGCGTATGGCCTTTCATTTGTTACAGCGCGATAGAAAAGGCGGCCTACAGTTGGCTGAAGCTCTTAGCCAAGCAATGACCGAAATTGGTCACTGTAATGAGTGCCGTACTTTTACTGAAGAAGATACCTGCCACATTTGTACCAATCCTAAACGTCAGGAAAATGGTCAAATCTGTGTAGTAGAGAGCCCAGCAGACATTGCAGCTATCGAAGCAACAGGCCAATATTCTGGTCGTTACTTTGTGCTTATGGGTCACCTTTCACCACTTGATGGTATTGGTCCAAGTGATATCGGTCTCGATGTTCTGGACTACCGCTTACGCCGTGGTGATATCTCTGAAGTAATCCTAGCGACTAACCCAACAGTTGAAGGGGAAGCGACAGCGCACTACATTGCTGAGCTATGTAATGCCCATGAAGTGAACGCTAGCCGTATCGCTCATGGTGTTCCCGTTGGTGGTGAGCTAGAGCTGGTGGATGGCACCACGCTTTCGCACTCCTTACTCGGTCGTCATAAGATCTAAAAAAGCCGCTCATTGAGCGGCTTTTTGTATTTTTGGGGGAATTGCTAGCGAAAATTAGAAACGGTAATCTACGCTCAGTGTCAACTCGCCGTGGTTTTTCACAGTGTGTGTATCTTTGTAGTGACCATTGTCCCAAGACTCTGATTGAGAAACCGAAGTTGACTCAAACATATGACGGTATTGAAGATCTGCAGACCAATTTGAATTGATCTTATATTGAGCACCTACCTGTAGACCATATGTGAAGTCGGTTTCTTTGTATTTATCTTTAGAAGTTTCTCCGTTGTATTTGTCTTCAAAAGTAAGAGTATTTTGTACAACGCCAGCTGTAGCACCTGCAAATAGTGCAAATTCAGAAGTCAGATAATGTAAATAGTCATACGACGCAAGGTACTCTGACTGCTTTAGGTTTTCAGTATATTTACCATACTCATCACTATCAGAGTAAAGCTCATTGTCACCTGTAAAATTTGCAGTCAACGTTACACGATGGTTTGGTGTTAAGTAAGCACCAGTACGAATACTGAAAGCTGCACCTTTTGCTGTATTTGACTCTTTACCTGACCAGCTATCACCCTCGTAAACTTCAGAGTATTTACTTTCAAACTTTGCATGGTGATAACCAACACCGCCACCAACAAAAAACTCAGGGTTAAGGTCAAGTGCAGAAACTGAAGTTGAAGCTAATGCCAAAGTGCTTAGCGCTATAATTGTTTTTTTCACTGTATATTCCGATAATTTTAGTTATATCGACCACTGCGGTCGAGCGGAATAATACTGGTAATATTTTGTTTTTATTAGCTTTTTTGGTTTTGTTATTGTAATGAGTCATTTCATGTGTATTTGAATACTAAAGAAATATATACAACATTGAGCATGGTTTGTAGGTGTGTTTTAAAGTTTGTGATTTAGAACAATAATTCTACTTCATTAGTGTGAAGTTAGAGCTTTGTATCTAATGGCTTTTGCTATCCACTTGTGTAGCGATGATAATATTGAGTTGCCGGATAGAGGTGGTTGATTCTTTAGGAATATGTAATCAGTTAAGCTGCTTCAATAGATTAAACTTAACTGATTACAATAAGTTAGTTGTACACTAATCTGAACCTCTCACCGCTTTGTATATCATCGCGCCAATCACGGCACCAATAATCGGTGCAACCCAGAATAGCCATAATTGCGAAACGGCCCAGTCACCGACAAATACAGCCACGCCGGTACTTCGAGCAGGGTTCACAGAAGTATTGGTTACGGGAATACTGATAAGGTGAATCAAGGTCAAACAGAGACCAATTGCGATCGGTGCAAACCCAGCAGGGGCTTTCGAATCAGTCGCGCCCATGATCACGAACAGGAACACCATGGTCATGACCACTTCACAGACCAGTGCAGCGGTAAGTGAATAGCCGCCCGGTGAGTGTTCACCGTAACCATTTGAAGCAAAGCCAGATGCCGCAGCGTCAAAGCCTGCTTGGCCTGAAGCAATCACGAATAACACACCACCCGCGATAATACCGCCAATGACCTGGGCAATAATATAAGGTGCGACGTCTTTGGCATCAAAGCGACCACCGCTCCAAAGACCTATTGTAACAGCAGGGTTGAGATGACAGCCGGATATATGGCCAATAGCAAAAGCCATGGTGAGTACGGTTAAACCAAACGCGAGGGAAACCCCGAGTAAGCCGATACCTACATCGGGAAAAGCAGCGGCCAAGACGGCACTACCACAACCCCCTAACACCAACCAAAATGTACCGAATATTTCTGCGATATACCTATTCATAACGATCCTTATTAATCTGTACCAGTATCAACAAGATAGTTTAGATTTCGCAGAAGTGTGAAATCTTGTGTATATAGTTGAAAGAAAGAACAGAGAATCTTATGTAATCACTTCGAACTCGCACTAAAGATCGTTAAGGTCAGTCGTATTCTATCGCTATTTTAGCAAGTAAGAGTGACCTGATAATTAGCCGTATTTGTGTCAGTATTCTTTTTATTTAAACTACGATGAGTTGATAAAAATTAAGTAAGTTCTACTTCTACCAACACCCCAAAGTGATCTGATACAACCGGATAAAAATCGTGATTAAAAATCACCTTATGCTGCTTTACCACTACAGGCTGATTACTAAGTACTAAATCAATGCGTAACGCTTGGCTATTTTGCTCCCAACCATCAATGTTTTTAATGACAGTGGTTCCATCATCTTTGATTTCAGCAACTTCATAACAATCCATCAAACCGCGTTGTAATACGTAATCATAGCCTTCATTACGTATATGGCTTGGGTTGTTGAAATCGCCTAATAGAAAGCTCAACTCTGTTGGTAAAGTTGCCTTGATTCGGTCGAACTGATCCTCAAATGAGTTCTCTGAGTCATTCCACCAGCCACAATGACAATTATAAAGATTAAAATCACCCTGTTGAGAGGTCACTTTAATACGCACTGCTCGCCGATGTTTCCAAAAGCTCACATCATAGTTATCACTTAAATCAATGACCTCATGTTCGACAATCGGTAGTCGCGTTAAAAATGAGAGCCCCTCTTGATATACTTCATAACTTTGATGAACGAAATCCCACGTAAGTTGGTAGTGATGACCGTATTCCATGAGTTTTTTCTGTAATAAATAACCATAGTTATTCGCCAACATAGTGTGATTGGTTAATATATTGGCATCAACGGCCGGGCTATCTTGATGTTGATTCACTTCCTGTAATGCAACCACATCGCACCCTTGCTCGATAATGGCTTGCGCGACCACATCTAACTTTTCTAGCTGTTTTTCTTCTTGCCAACTGTGGGTATTTAGTGTCATTAACTTCATTATTATTCACTTATTTATTCTAGTGAGATAAAACGCAGCGCAAGGCTGCGTTTCTCGAGGTTATTTGATCTAAAAAGAATTACGCAGGTTGTGCTGAATATTTCTCTATTAACTTAGATTTAATAACATCCACCCCAGGGCCATAAATAACTTGTACACCCTGTTCTTTAATCACAGCACCAAGAGCCCCTGTCGGCTTCCATGACGTATATTCAGCAACCAACTTCGGATCATTAACTGTAATACGCAAGCGAGTCATACAAGCATCAATCTCAGCAATATTGGCACGGCCACCTAAATTCTGAATAATAATGTTCATCTTCTCATCTTCTGACATCGATTCTGAGCTTTCATCCAGGTAGTTACCCATACGACCCGGTGTTGGTAACTTCAATTTCACGATTAGGAAGCGGAACAATCCATAGTTAACCACAAAGAAAACAATAGAAACTAATGCAAAGCGAACCAGATCACCACCGATGCCCGCTGAAACCATCATAGGTATACGAGTGAGTAACTCAATCAAACCAAAGGCATGTACACGTAGGTCCATCACATCGACCAACGCAAATGCAACTCCTGTTAACACAGCATGTGCAACATACAAAACGGGAGCGATAAACATAAACATGAATTCAATAGGCTCAGTCACACCGGTTAATAACACAGCAAGACAGGCAGATAAGAACATTGGCTTATATTGTGCGCGCTTATCACTATCAACACAGTGATACATCGCAAGTCCAATACCAATCAATGAAGAGGCTGCGATAATAACTTGGCCTGCTTTAAAGCGTGCTGGGTGCACCGTATCTAACAGGTGTTGGTAAGTTGTCGGATCGCTTAATTTAAGATTATTTAAATCGCTGACCCAAGCAAGCCATAATGGATCTTGACCATAAACACTTGAGCCCGCATTCATCCCAGTCAAAAGCTCATAAGTACCACCCAACTCGGTGTAATTCATTGGAATAGTTAAAGTGTGGTGTAAACCAAATGGCAGTAATAAACGCTCTAACGTACCATACAAGAAAGGAGCAGTGATCGGCGCAGTGTCTTTAGAGGTAGCAATCCATTGACCAAAATCATTAAGCGCACCTTGAATTAAAGGCCATATTACAGATAAACCAAACGCAATAATCAGCGAATAGAAAATAACAACAAAAGGTACAAAACGCTTACCGTTGAAAAATGCTAATGCCTGAGGTAAGCGAGCGAAGTCATGATAGCGGTTAAATAAGTTGGCACCTAAATAGCCAGACATAATACCGATAAACACACCCATATTTAGGGCAGGAGCACCCAAAATATTCGTGAAGAATTGAGAGACAGGTAACTCAGAACCAAATAGGCTCATCACAACCGCTTCTGGGTCACTGAGCATAGCGTTATCCACGCCCAATATAACCCCAGTGATACGGTTGATTAAGATGAAGGCAATTAGCGCGGCAAATGCGCCACCTGCACGCTCTTTTGCCCACGAGCCACCAATCGCGACCGCAAATAATAGGTGAAGGTTAACAATGATCCCCCAACCTATGTTTTCCATTATAGCGCCTAGTGTTTCAATGGCACCAAACCCACCCGCATACATTGCGACCACTTTACCTAGTGATATCATGATACCAGCGGCAGGCATCACCGCGATAACAACGATAAGGGACTTCCCAAATCGTTGCCAAAAATCAAACGATAGTAACTTACTCATAAATAGTTCCTTGATTTAAATACAGGCTAACGTTATCAGCGCCTAGCCATAAATATAATTTAGTGCTTTCTTGCAAATATATACGCGGCATAAGCGGGGGCTATTTGCGTTGTTATAAAATCTGAGCGAACGTGTTCATTGTTAATATTCTGATTATCAAGCATTAACTCGCCTAATTGGGTGCAGTCGATATCAACAACGCTCTCTTGTGGACTTAAATTGGTAATAATGGTCCATGTCATATCTTGAGCAACACGTTGATAAACATAGATATTAGGATCGTTAGCTAGCAGTAATTGATAACGGCCAACCACTAAGCTTTCATGTGACTTACGCAAAGCAATCAACTGCTTATAGAAACCTAAGATCGAATTTGGATCTTGCTGTTGTTGCTCAACATTGATATCTGCATACTGTTGATTCACCGAGAACCAAGGTTGCACCTCAGAAAAACCGGCAAAATCCTGGTCATTCCATTGCATTGGCAAGCGACTGTGGTCGCGGGATACTTGATTTAACAAGGCTAAGATATCGGCATCGCTCTGACCTTGTTGCGATAGCTTTTGAATTAAATTTCTCGCAGACACATCGTTAAATTCGTCAAGAGAAGTAAACTGATGATTTACCATACCAATCTCTTGGCCCTGATAAATAAATGGAGTTCCTTTCATCAAGAAATAACAACTCGCTAACGCGGTAGCACTGGCATACCTAGAGTTAGGATCGGCAAAAGTATCAATACTACGAGCTTGATCGTGGTTTTCTAAATAAAGCGCATTCCAGCCTTTACCTTCTAAGGCATCTTGCCAACGCGATAAAATGCGTTTGAACGCCACGAGATCGAAATTCTCGTTGCTTTGTTCTTCCGACCATAGCTTCATGTGTTCAAACTGAAAAATCATGTTAAAAACACCACCTTGATCGTGCTCGGTCGCTTCAGCAACCCAAGGCAATGCGTTGTCGGCCGTCACCCCATTGGCCTCACCAACGGTCACGATATCAAAAGGCGAAAACGCCTGCTCTTTTAACTCATACAGATGTTTTTCAATCCCTGCCACATTCATATGATAATCGAATGAAGAGACATAGTTTTCACCCTTTGGATTGGGTAAAGAGGGTAAACCAGCTTGTTTTTGAATATGGCTAATTGCATCGACACGGAAACCATCAATACCTCGTTCCAACCACCAATGAATCATTTTAAATAGTGCTTGTTTAACTTCAGGGTTTTCCCAATTAAGATCTGGCTGTTTTTTAGAAAATAGGTGCAAATAATATTGTGCAGTTTTGTCATCATATTCCCATGCACTACCATGAAAAATACTTTCCCAGTTATTTGGTTCGCAAGTCGGCTTTTCAGCTGTAGGCTCACAACCATCACGCCAAATATACCAATCACGCTTAGGGCTATCTTTGTTATCTCGCGATTCGATGAACCATGGATGCTCATCGCTAGTGTGGTTTATCACTAAATCCATAATAATGCGAATGCCACGTTCATGAGCAGCAGTGATTAATTTATCCACATCCTCAAGGGTTCCAAAGTCAGGATGAATCGCTTGATAGTCACTGATATCGTAACCGTTATCATCATTCGGTGATGCGTAGAATGGGCAGATCCATATTAAATCAATGCCCAAATCAGCAAGATAATCTAGCTTAGCAATGATCCCATTGATGTCACCAATACCGTCCTGGTTTGTATCATAAAAACTACGGGGATAAATTTGGTAGGCAGTTGCTTTCTTCCACCACGCGAGTGGTTTTGAGTGTAGATTATTAGCGAGTGTCATCGGTTATACTATGTGTGTTATCGTTAACACATAGTGTTAAATGGAACCTATTTGGACTCAATACAATTTCAGAGAAACTGTGAACTTTCTCTCATTCTTATGTCGAATGTGCCTTCAACGGAACTGAAATCGCGCTTGAGCAATTTTTTGACAGCTTGGTAGCCCACTTGATAGTAGTTAAAAGCGACAGTAGTCAGGCTTGGGACTAACAAATCGCTGTAGTCATAGTCACCCATGCCTACAATCCATAAGTTATGACCAATCTTGAGTTGCTGTTCTTTGGCGCGACGATATAAACGAATAGCAATATTATCGGTGGCACAAAAGTAGACATGATTAGGCTGTAATTGAATTGCTTGGTAGCCGGCTTTGTCCTCCGAGTTGGCTAGAGCTTGTAGTGAAAAATTCAACTCAGGGACGGTGTCAGTAATGGTGGCTTGCATCAACTTAGTACGGCTGGAAAGCATACGCTCATCATAAATATAATGTACGGCTGCCAGCGGTGCCTGCTGTTGTTTTAACTGAGTGATGGTTTGGGAAACGAGTGCTTTAATTGCAGCATGGTCGGGGTAATATAAACAGCAATGGTGGGGGGTGTTTTTACCAATAAATAACACATTGTCTAAGGTTTGATAAAACGTCTCTTCGACACTGTGCTTTGAAGCAATAATAATAGTGCCCAATGCATTTAAGCCATTAAACTCTCTCACAGCTTGGCATTCTGACTCATGGTTAAACCCTGAGGCATGAAAAAGCATTCGTACTTGTGATTCATTGGCAGCCGCCAGTGCCCCTTTGATTACTAAACTAGTTGTATATGACTCAATGCGAGGAGCAACGAAACCAATAATATTAGATTGGCTACGAATGGAACGAGCAAATATATTAGGGGTATAATGATTTTCTTTGACGATAGCATCAATTTTAAGGCGATTTTCAGCCGAGACATAACCGTCATTAAAGTAACGTGACACGGTCATTGTTGAAATTCCAAGCTGTCTTGAAATCTCCGCCATGGTCATTTTTTTACTCATCACATTTTCCTTCCATAATGTATTATTGCCATATTATCCAATATATTGGCTGACAACAAAGTAAATAAAAACGCTACCTGATGATATACACATAGTACTTCAAGTTTATAAGATATTGTCCACTTCTTGACCTGAACTGAATACCCGTAGTTACGGCCTTGCTCGCTCAGGTCTTCAGTGCAACGACTGCTAATTTAAAAATGGGCAGGAGATATCACCGACGTAGCTACAAACAAATATTGGCTATAATTAGTTGCCATTATTGACCTTTATTCAAGGCAAGTTATTGGTTGGTTTATGGGTACGAGAATAAAGGCCTCATTGATCTGTGATGTCTTATCGATGGCTTTATTTCGCCGAGAGTTTCCTGAAACGGTTATTACTCATAGCGAGGTAGTCAGTATTGTTTGAAAGACTATTGAGGCCTCATAAGCACCTATAACCTAAAGCAAAGTATGAGTAGGAAAAGAAATTGCTGGGATATAGAAAAGGGCTAATACGCTTAGGTAATAGCTTCTAACTCGATCAGGTTATCAAGGGCTTCTTGGTCGGTTTTACCACAAATGACAGGGCAAGCTTTGAATTGGTGACATACCTTCGGGCGTGAAGGTTGACCAAATAATTTGCAGAGATCTTGCTCATTTAATTGGATGCAGCGTACCCCAGCAGGCTTACCATTAGGCATTCCAGGAATAGCAGATGTAATACTTGGAGCGATACAGCATGCTCCACAACCTAGGCGACATTCCATCAAATTAAACTCACTAAATAACAGGGTGCGCGATAGTAGCAAAAAATGATGAGAGTGACAGCTGTTGATTGAATCAAAGAATGAACAATTATTATCCTTGAACTTTTTATGGGCTAGCGGTATAACACGCACCCCAGTAAAAGAGTAAGAAGTAATCCTATGACGAATCCATTTTGGCAAGAAAAGACACTAGAACAGATGACCGAGAATGAGTGGGAATCACTTTGCGACGGTTGTGGTAAGTGCTGCCTACATAAACTAATGGATGAAGATAGCGATGAAGTTTACTACACCAATGTGGCGTGTAGCTGGTTAAACGACAAAACATGTTCGTGTAAAGATTACCCGAACCGCTTCACTTCAGGTGAAGAGTGTTTGAAGCTGACTCGTGACAAGATCGATGAGTTTCACTGGCTACCAGACACTTGTGCTTACCGCCTTTTATCAGAATCTAAGCCGATCCCTGAGTGGCACCCATTGATCACCGGATCAAAAACAGAGATGCATGCAGCAGGTGAAAGCGTTCGTAACAAAGTAGTGTACGAAATTGATGTGGTGGATTGGGAAGATCACATCTTGAACCACCCGAACCGCTAGTTAACGAAGACTAGTCAATCACCCGAATAAAAAAAGGCTCACATTTCTGTGAGCCTTTGTCGTATTTAGGAGGGTCCAAATCAATGGACTGTGTCATGGCTAATGTCAAGCAAGCGGTAAGTCTGCAACCACCTGGTTGAACGTGATACGAGCATTCTGAGCTTGCTCAGATAACTCGATCTTTTTCGCTTGTGCGGCACTAAGATTACTCTCGGCCTGCTCAAGTGCTTGTTGTAGGTTCTCTGGTAACTCGTGAGTTTCCATTTGTGAACCTTGTTCTAACACATAAGCGCGAATTTCTTTCTTCACTGCGGCAAGTTCTGTGTAAGCAACACGCTCAAGTTCTGCGGCTTCTTGTGCTGCATCTCTTTCTTTCTCAAACTGAGCCAACGCCATACCTTCAGCAGACCAAGGGTCCATGTCTGGCAGTTCTTCGATGTTGATCGTTGGCTCGATATACGCATCTTGATGGCGTAGGTCGAGGTTAGTCGCACGAACCGCTGAAATCATCAGCATCACAGAGATAGCAAGCAGTGGTAAGCCACCAACAATCGCCGCCGTTTGTAGCGTACTTAGACCGCCTAAGAACATTAGAATCGTTGGTAAGAACGACAGAGTAAATGCCCAGAACATACGGTTCCAGCGCATTGGCTCTTCGGTCACGTTGTTTTGTACAACAGACGCTAGGATGTATGAGATAGAGTCAAATGTTGTTGCCGTGAAAATGATACACAGCATTGTAAATACAGCGATAACCAGCGTGCTCATTGGCAATTGTGCAAGCATCGAGAAGATAGCTTTGGTTGCGCCTTCCGCATTCAAAATGGCAACGACATCTAGCTCACCAGAAAGCTGCAGTGATAGGCCGTAGTTACCTAAGATCATGAAGAACAGGAAACAACCTAGAGAACCAAAGAAGATCGACCCTGACACCATTTGTTTGATGGTTCTGCCGCGAGAGATACGCGCAACAAACAGACCCATACTCGGTGCAAATACTAGCCACCATGCCCAGTAGAAAATCGTCCAGTCTTGTGGGAAGTGAGTGTTTTCGAATGTACCGTAACCACCAAATGGTTCAGCCCACGTTGCCATCACGAAGAAGTTAGACAGTAGGCGACCAATCGAGTCTAAACCTGTTTCTAGCATGAAGATTGTTGGACCCGCGATCAGAACGAAAGCCAACAGACCCATTGCACCCCAGAAGTTGATGTTACTTAGGATCTTGATGCCTTTTTCCAATCCAGCATAAGATGAGTAAGCAAAAATCGCAGTACACACTAAAAGCACCATCACTTGCGTTAGGTTATTTTTAGGTAGACCAAATAGGTGATTCAGACCTTCAGTGATTAGAGGTGCAGCTAAACCTAGTGTTGTTGCAGCGCCGCCTAATAGACCGAAAATGAAAAGGATATCGACGATTTTTCCGGGTACGCCTTTACTGCGGTGTTCACCAAGAACAGGCATTAACGCACTAGAGATCTTTAGAACTGGCTGTTTACGTACATAGAAGAAGTAAGCGATAGGAATTGCAGGGATTAGGTAGATAGACCATGCGATTGGTCCCCAGTGGAATAGGCCGTAGGTCGCAGCCCAGCGTACTGCTTCTTCACTGCCAGGTTCTAGTTGGAAAGGCGGTGATTGGTAGTAGTAAGCCCACTCAATACAGCCCCAATACAAGATACTTGCACCGATACCGCCACAAAATAGCATGGCAGCCCATGATGCATTTTTAAACTCAGGCTCTTCATCAGCTTCGCCTAGTTTAATTTGTCCCATATCACTGAATACTACGTACACCATAAATGCACAGGCTGCGAGACCTAGAGCAAGATACAGGAATCCGAGTTGATCAGTCATGAATGTTTTCGCAACCGCAATCCAGTCTGCGCCCTGTGCAGGGAACAAAATGAGCGGGAAAACTATCGTGAGTAGGAGTGCTATAGCACCAAAAAAGGTTGGCTTATCGATAAGCTCAAAAGTGTTTTTCACGAGTATTATTCCATTAAAATGAGAGCGGAATTATGGAATGAACTCGTTTTTTAGACCTAATCGGGTCTATTGTCGTAACGATAAATCGCTTTTATTCTAGAGAATGCGATAGGTTGGCAAGGCTAAATGAGTGCGAGAAGAATACCGCCTACGGTTGCCGCTGCGGACAGGTATTGCCCCGCTGAATAAGAACCATCATCTTCTTCTTCAATCTTATCTGGGTGATCCATACCCAAGGCACCATGAGCGAATGACTCAACTTTATCGGTAACTGTCGCGTTTTCTGCTTCGACTTTCTTCGCTTCTTTATCAATTTCTTTTAGGGCAGATAAGAGTGCTTTGCCTTCATCAGAAAGCTTAACCGTATTTTGCTCAACCTTAAGCGGTGTAGGCTTTTCAGCTTCGTTAGCTGAACTCTTAGCGTTCATCTGCGAAGGCGAATACAGCTGAGTATTACTCGTTCCTACTGGCGTCATATAGCTCTCCTTACCTATCCTTAAATATAGTATCGGCAGAGGTGTGAAAAACTTGTGCAATTAATCATCGATAGTGATGTTTTTTATTCGCACATTACATTTTCGTCTGCTTGGTTAAATCGTCTATTTACTAAGCAAGTCTTGTGCCGATAAGAATGTTTGATTTTAGATAGAGTTAGGATGAATGACGGGAACGTGATCAAGTTGTGACGATGGGCTAATTATCTAGGATTAGCCCATCGACTCTTTAGCTTAGAAGAGTGGATCAACAGATCCTACTCACACTCTAGGCTAGCGCTACGTTTTGACAGATGCTTGTATGCCTTCATTCGGTTCTCTTTCTTTACAAAGCGAGCCGGCGGCGAAAGCACTTCAAGCTGATAATCACCGCTATCCGATGAGATCGCTTCAACCGGGCTGATGATGGCGATTTTTAAATCAGGGTTACGACGTAGAATTGATGCCGCCGTCCCTAAACCACCCTCGGTGTGGAACTTGCCAGCCACGTGAATCACTTGTTTATCAGGGTTTGATGCTAGGTAATCCACAATCGACTCAGCCATGGTTTCGTCCCAGGTAACCTGAGCGGCAAACTGCTTTTCTGTTTGCTCTGGCGTACCGTGATGCATAGAAGCCATGAACTTTTCTTTGTAAGGGCTATCGCCAGTATCCACTTCGGCAGCAATCCATTGGCGTTGCTCGGTCGATAATTGGTCTAGGTAAGGCAATCCTTTACGGCCAATACACTGCACGAATGGCTTTGGTGCATTTGCCGCAATAACATCGACGTCGTTGGCTTTTGCGAACTCAACTAACGCGCGGTAATCACTTTCGTAATTTGGCCAAGCTGCCGCTTGAGACATGAGAATTTGTTCGCCAATTTCGCCGTTTAAGTATTGGTCAAGTGTGGCTTGGTGCTCTCGAGTGAACTGTTCCATTGAAAGCGCAATGTTTGATGTTGCGTTGCGGCGCGCTTTTAAGAAGTCGGTTTGGAAGCGGTGAATGGCAGAATGCGTGTGCCATTCGCCAATTAGAACCACATCAGCGTCAATCAGCTGCTCGGGTAATGCATCGAGAGAAAGTGTTTCGCCTTGTGGAGAAGCGAACTGGTAGTCATAGAATGTGGAAACGGATTCCGTTTGAGCCACTTTTTGAGAAGTGTCTTTTGCAGGTTGACTAGCACAAGCCGTGAGAAGAGTAGCTAATCCGATAAGAATAATACGTTGCATGAAATGCCTCCTTGAAGAACACGCATACTAAAGGAGGCAAGATAAGATTTCAATGCAAACGATAATCAATATCAATTAAATTTGTTTGCGGTACACTCGCAGCATAAAGTCAGCTTCACAGTTGAATTGCTCTGCCTCGGTGAGTTGTAGTTTAAACTCTTCACTCGCCTTCCAAGCAAACGGCGTCATCTGTAGCAGGTCGAATGCATCTGACCCCGATAGTTCCATCATATAGTTTAGTTGCTCTTGATGCTCAAGCGTAAAACCTTCGATCACTTCTGGATCTTCTTCGTGCAAGCGAACGCCATCATAAATTGCATCACGCAGTTGATACAGGTGTCGGCTAGCTGGTGTCACGGTGATCACCACACCATTATCTTTGATGGTGCGTTGTAACTCTTCAGCCTTGCAAGGCGCGTAAATGCGTAGAATTCCGTCTAAGCTGTTTTCAGCAAAGGGTAGGCGATGGCTTGATGCAACTGAGAAGTCGACAGTAGGGTAGCGTTTAGCGGCGTATTTGATAGCAATCTTAGAAATGTCTAGGCCAAAAGTAGCCCCTTTCTTTTCTTGAAGATTCACAGCAATTTCGTTGGTGTAATAACCTTCGCCACAACCAATATCCAATAGGCTAGGCGTCTCTTCTGGTAGATAGCGAGAACACAACGTCACCACCGCTTGGCGCATTGGGTCATAGTGGTTACCTTCAAGGAAGCGACGACGTGCCTGCATCATCTCTTTGTTGTCACCTGGATCTTTTGAGCGTTTGTGGTGCGCAGGCATCAAATTGACGTAGCCTTCTTTCGCTAGGTCGAACTGATGGTTCTTTTCACACTTAAACGTACGATCGTTTTGAGATAAAGGTTGGTGACACAAAGGGCATTGGTAAGTCATGGAGACCTCTAAAGGAGAATAGACAGCGCAAGTGTAACGAGCTAAAACCAAAAAGTAAAAGAGCGACATAAAGCCGCTCAAAAATCGTTTTTTATAACTGTATTTATACGGTTATTGGGCACTAATCACAGTGATCAGTTGGTGGTTTTCACCCGGCCGGAGCGTTTTACCGGCTTCTAGGCTTGGTGCGTGCAGTGTTGATTCAACACATAGCATGGTTAGGTAACCGTCGTCTTGCATGTCGCCCATACTTGCAGCGCCTTCTGCCCACGGGTTCCACAGTACTGCAGAGTTATGACCGTGGTTTTCAACTGTTAGCGTGCGATCCAGCTTCTTGTCAGCAACAAAGATTTGCGCTTCTGGTTGCGTGTAAACGCGGTCAATCGTGTCGGTCAGTACCAGTTCAGATCCACCTTGGCAGATCTTGCCACCTTGCAGGCTATCAATGTACTCAGCACCCATACCAGTGGTGGTTGTGTTGTGGATATCGCCAACGTTTAGGTAAGTGTGTAGTGCACCAGAGAAAGTCCATGGCTGAGAATCAGTGTTCTTCACGTCCAGCGTTACTTTTAGTTGTTCGCCGATCTCAACATTCAAGCGAGCATCAAACTGATGAGGCCATACTGCTAGCGTCTCTTCGCTTGGCTTCAGACCTAAGCTAACAATCACGCCAGCTTCGCTTTCACGGTGTTCAACCAATTGCCATTCACTTGAACGGGCAAAACCATGTGCTGGTGCTGCAATGCGACCAAACCAAGGCCAACATACTGGAATACCACCACGCAGAGCCGTTTTACCATCGAACTTAGCTTGTTGGCTCATCCAAATTAGGTCTTCTTGACCTTGCGGTTGGAATGACACCACATGGCCGCCAAACAGTGAAATCGCTGCGTTTGCTTTATCGTGGATAACGCGAACCAGTTTTACACCTTCGTGTTCAACGATAGTGACGTTGTCAGAAAGTACCGCCAGTGCAGGTAGAGTAGATAAATCCATTACATGATCCTTCTAAGGAAATTGAATTCAAATGCTGACTAGAGTGATGCTTGTGTTTTCATGAGTAACAAGCAGAGTCAGTATTAGAATTGAATTTTGCGTTTGGGCTATCTTGATGAGCTTAGACAGACGCGGTTTAAAAGATAGCAGGCATTAAAAAGGCGACACTAAGGTCGCCTTTTTCAAAGTCTGCTCAAAACAGTCTTCGCTAATGCTTATCTAAAGCGATTTCTAAAAAGAAATTACTTAGAGATGTGAGCGATTAGGTCTAGAACTTTGTTTGAGTAACCGATTTCGTTGTCGTACCAAGATACAACTTTAACGAATTTGTCAGTTAGAGCAACACCAGCTTTAGCATCGAATACTGAAGTTTGAACTTCACCGATGAAATCTTGTGATACTACTTGGTCTTCAGTGTAACCAAGAACGCCAGCCATTTCGCCTTCAGAAGCTTCTTTCATTGCAGCACAAATTTCTTCGTAAGATGCAGCTTCTTTTAGGTTAACTGTTAGGTCAACTACAGATACGTTAGCAGTTGGTACACGGAAAGCCATACCAGTTAGAAGGCCGTTTAGTTCTGGAAGAACAACGCCTACAGCTTTAGCAGCACCAGTTGAAGATGGGATGATGTTTTGAGAAGCACCACGGCCACCGCGCCAGTCTTTAGCAGAAGGGCCATCTACAGTTTTTTGAGTTGCTGTAGTAGCGTGAACTGTAGTCATAAGACCAGACTCAATGCCCCACTTATCGTTAAGTACTTTAGCGATAGGTGCAAGACAGTTAGTAGTACAAGAAGCGTTAGAAACGATGTCTTGACCAGCGTAAGATGCTTGGTTAACGCCCATTACGAACATTGGAGTTGCATCTTTAGAAGGACCAGTAAGAACTACTTTCTTAGCGCCAGCAGTGATGTGCTTACGTGCAGTCTCGTCAGTTAGGAAAAGACCAGTTGCTTCAGCAACTACGTCTACGTCGATAGCATCCCACTTAAGGTCTTCTGGGTTACGCTCAGCTGTAACACGTACAGTTTTACCGTTAACGATTAGGTTACCGCCTTCAACTTCAACAGTACCGTTGAAACGGCCGTGAGTTGAGTCGTACTTAAGCATGTATGCCATGTACTCTACGTCGATTAGATCGTTAATACCTACTACTTCGATGTCTGCACGCTCTTGAGCTGCGCGGAATACGAAACGGCCGATACGGCCAAAACCGTTAATACCTACTTTGATAGTCATTGTAGTTGCTCCACAACTTAATTTCTGATTAAAGATAACTGGTAGTAAAATTACAGAATCCAGTATACATCTGCAATAGATAATCCGACTTAACTTGTTTAATGTCAAAAAAAAGCGACGCTTTTCTTAACAATTGGGTGTAAGTGATTGAAAATTGACCATTGCAAGTGGCTCTGTACCCTTCCAGTTGGGTAAAATACCCCTAAATGATGATTCACTTATGAGTGTATATGTACAATGTTTCCTGGTGAGAAAGTATGTGCTACAAAACGACTCATATGCAAGCCTTTATAGAAAAAAGTAAATATAATAACTGAGAATGTGGAGAGATATTAACGTGATTCAAAAGGGAGGAAATATGATAAAGCCTGATGAATACTGGCGTGAGCGCCTAACGGACGACGAATTTTCAGTGTGTCGTGAGCGTGGTACTGAAGCCCCATATAGCGGCAAGTTACTGCACAACCATAAGACTGGCGTCTATAGCTGCACATGCTGTGAAAGCCCTTTGTTTCTGTCGGATAACAAATATGACTCTGGGTGTGGTTGGCCAAGCTTTGATGCCCCAGTGAATGATGAAGCAGTACGCTATATAGAAGATCTAAGTCACGGAATGAAGCGTGTAGAGATCCGTTGTACCGCCTGTGATAGCCATTTAGGTCACGTTTTTCCAGATGGCCCGAAGACCACAGGTGAACGGTTCTGTGTTAATTCAGTGTCGTTAATTTTCAACAAAAATGACGAAAGTACGAAATAACTTGTAACTATTGTCTAATCCTTACAGGTCGCATTTGTCGATTTAGGAATGCTGAAACGCCCAAGATTTCAGATTTAACTCTAGTACAAATAAAAACAGCTACTAAAAAGGTAGCTGTTTTTATTTGAAAACAGGTGAATAACAAGCTTAAGTAAGAACACTATAAATGAAGCGATCAGTAACTCGGGACGATTGAAGGGCTGTAAATTCCATCCTCAATCGCTTCGACAATGTTGTCTGCGTCTTTATTTAGCTTCTTATAGGTTGCCTTGTCGAAATGATACAACACGGTGAGCTCGGCTTCAGAAGCAATAGGCACATCAAAGTCTTTGGCAACCATTGCCCAAACGTACGCTTTTTCCATATGACCCAGGTTGTGGTTGATACTGGCCATCGACTTGAAGATTTCAGTGTTGGCTGCCGAGCCATTAGAAAGCGTTAACGCATTATTGAGTAGCTTAAGTGTCTTTATATGATTGCGGGTAGTATAGAAGGTTGCCAAGGCATACTGCATCTCGGCTGTGTTTAACGCTTCAGAGCCTTCTAGTTGTAGGAAACTGCGTCTGGCGTTGGTGTCCCCAGTTTGCGACCACAAGAAGTACAGCGTTTCCGGTGTATCGGATTTCGATAGCTCATCAACAATGCGCTCAGACTCTTCGATACTGTGCATTAAAGAGGTAAAGCGACGCTCTTGCAGCTTAGATTGATCGATCGTTTCGATCTGTGCCGCGAGCTCTAGACACTTTTTGTAGGCAGTGACTAATTCGAATTCTTTAATTTTGTTGATTTCGGTGGGTTGCTTCTGAACTTCAAATCGATGCCAGATGAGGTCGGTACGTGCGACACGACATTGCCCATCGTTCATGTTCAATTGTTCACACTGAAGACCCGGGTTGCTTTGGCACAGTTGATCGGTATTTTTGTTCCCTTCAAGACACCCAACCAGAGTGAAAGGCAATAGGCTAATCGCCAACCATTTCATAATTTTCATATTCCTTCACTTGTGATCAGATGCACTTATTATTGGTCAGGTTCTTGACTCAATTCTGTTACGGGTTATTTTCTGGTGAAAATTGTTAAAACTAAGGCTTTACCATGGATGCAGAACAACTTCTTAGCGCAATGACACCCGAGGTCTACGAACGTTTAACCTACGCAGTTGAAACGGGTAAATGGCCAGAAGGTACGGCGCTCTCAAAAGAACAGCGCGACTCGTGTATGCAAGCGGTTATGTTATACCAATCTAAACATAACTCTGAAGCTCAACATATGACAATTGCAGCTGGTGGTGAGATTAGCTTTAAATCTAAGTCTGAACTAAAGAAACAGTTTAAGTCAGATCAAGAAGACATTGTTAGGGTTAACCCGAATCATTAAGCTTAAATTACAACAAAGGGGTGGCAATGTGCCACCCCTTTTAGTTTAACTCGTTTATTTATAAGCAATAAAACGATTTAGTTCACGTTAAGTCGCCGTTACGTTGATAGCATAACTGGGTTTAACGTGTATCCTTGAACTGTTTTATAAGCTCATCTCACCACGCAACACTTGTTGCATCTGAGTCTTCACTTCTTCGTAGTCTAGGTTTTGGCTTAATAGATAATGTAACTTCGCCAGAGCCGCTTCGGGTGTCATATCATAACCACTGACAACGCCCGCTTCAGCTAGCGCACAACCTGTCGCATAACCACCCATGTTCACTTTACCTGCCAAACATTGAGTTAGGTTTACCACAATAACGCCGCGCTCTGAGGCATCTTTAAGGTGCTGAAGCAATTCTGGGTTCTGTGGAGCGTTACCAACACCAAAAGTAAGCAAAATCATCGCATTAACAGGCTGCAGTAGCGTGTTGCGAATCACTTCGTGTGAGATGCCTGGGTACATTGTGATTACGCCGATAGGTTGCGGGGTAATGTTATGAACCTTGAAAGCACCTTCAGGTTGTTCGTTTACCTTTACGTTATTGCTAAGTTGGATATTGATACCCGCTTCCAGCAATGGGTTTAGGTTTGGTGAAGTAAATGCATTGAAGCCATCTGCGTGTGATTTAGTGCTGCGGTTACCACGCATCAATTTGTTGTTGAAGAACAGTGTCACTTCGTTGATTGGGTAGTTTGCTGCAATATGCAGTGCATTTAGCAAGTTTGCTTGTCCGTCTGAGCGAAGCTCTGCTAGTGGAATCTGAGAGCCCGTAACAATCACAGGTTTGCCAAGGTTTTCAAGCATGAAAGACAGTGCAGAGGCAGTATAAGCCATAGTGTCTGTGCCATGAAGGATAACGAAACCATCGTACTTATCGTAGTTCGCGCGAATATCATCAGCGATAGTCTGCCAGTCAAGTGGCGTCATATCTGAAGAGTCCATTAATGGAGAGTATTCGTGAATGGTGTACTCAGGCATCTCTGGGCGATGGAATTCAGGCATGCCAGCTAGCTGCTTGTCCATGAAACCTGCAACAGGAACATAGCCGTGGTCAATAGACTTTTGCATGCCAATTGTGCCGCCGGTGTACGCGATATAGATGTGTTTTCTTTCCATGGCGATTAATACTTAGTGTGATATAGGGAACAGGAGGGCGATTATAGCGAATTATCATGCAATAAAAAGAGGCGCCTCACACAGAGGCGCCTCTTGGTAACAAAGCGTTGAGCTTATCTTATTGAACTTGGCAGTTTAAGCAAAAAGCGTAACGGCCTTGTGGGTCGTTAAAGTTGCCTAACAGTTGGCTATCTTGAGCTAATTGTTGAGTAACAGGCTGTAAACTGCTTGGTATCATCGATTGAATATCAAGGCCTACCGACATCTGAACTTGGTTCATAAATTCTTGAATAAACTGCTCAGTGGCTGAAAGTGGCTCTTCTACCCAGTAAATGTTGTAGCTTTCAAGCTCTGCAAGTGAAGCCGCCGCCGCAACCGCATCATCGAAATCACCAATTTCATCGACTAAGCCTTTCTGAATCGCATCTTGACCTGTCCAAACTCGACCTTGCGCAATCTTGTCGACAGCATCGACTTCCATGCCGCGATTTTCGCCAACTAGGCTGATGAATCGGCGGTATCCGTTTTCAATACCCATTTGGAATGCGTCTTTCGCGCCATCGCTAAGTCCAGTTGTAATACCAAGACCTGAGAAAGGTGAGGTGCCAACGCCATCAGTGTAAACCCCAATATCGTTCAGCCCTTTTTCGAAGGTGGTAATAACACTAAAGATACCAATCGAACCCGTTAATGTGGTTGGTTGAGCTAGGATCTTATCCGCACCCATCGAGATCCAGTAACCACCAGAAGCAGCCAGGCTAGACATAGAAACCACGACAGGTTTACCCGCTTGCTTGATCGCTTCGATTTCATTGCGAATAACTTCAGAAGCAAATGCACTGCCACCAGGGCTGTCTACACGAAGTACAACTGCTTTTACTTTGTCGTCGTTACGAGCTTGGCGAAGTAGGGCTGCAGTGGTATCACCACCGACTGTGCCACGAGGTTGTTTGCCATCCATAATGGCACCGCTTGCCACAATCACAGCAACATCGTGTGATTCAGTGTTCATGTCTGGAAGCATAGTGGTACGATATTCGTAGTAACCAAACGCGTTGTAGCTGTCTTGACCGTCACTGCCGAACACGTCTGCGAGCTCTAGTCGAACTTGTTGGCGTGTCGCTAATTCATCCACTAAGCCAAGTTTTTCAGCCAGTTTGGCAATGTCACCGTCTACAGACTCAAGTTCTTTCAAGAACGTGTCCATGCTTGGATTCAGTGTTTTAGCATCGATCTGACGGTTGTGGCTGACGTCGTCAACATACGCACCCCACAGTTGATTTAACCAACGAGAAGCGGACTCTTTCGCTGCATCTGACATGTCATCGCGAATGAAAGGCTCGATAGCTGACTTGTAAGTACCCACACGGAACACGTGCGTGTTTACGTCTAGTTTCTCTAACAACGTTTTGTAGTAAAGCGAGTAAGCGCTATAACCTTTAAGAAGAACCCCACCATCTGGTGATAGGAATACCTTAGTTGCGTAGCTGGCTAGGTAGTATTGGCTTTGGTTGTAAAAGTCACCTACCGCATAAATCGGTTTGCCTGTTGCTTTGAACTCATTCAATGCTTTAGCAATGTAGCGAAGCTTAGTCAGGTTGGTTTCTGGCAACTCTTTGAGTGCTAAAACGATACCTGTAACCTTGTCATCGTCTTTTGCGTAGCGAATCGTTTCAACGATATCAAACAGGATGTTCTCTTTTGGAAGGTCTTTGCCAAGTAGTGAACCTGTGACCGAATCCATCGGATTGATATAGCGGCTTTGTTCCACAATAGGGCCAGACAGATTAAGCACTAAAGCCGAATCCTGAGGAACCGTCGGTTGAGCCGTATCTGAATGGAAGTACACAAAGTAGATGATGGCGATACTGAGTAAAAAGACTAGGTTAACCAGCGCAAGACGTACAAACGTAATGAGCTTCCAAATCCCTTTAAAGAACATGCCTATAAATTTGAATATTTTTTTCATTCTGTCTCCGCAGTGAGATCACGTCGCTTTAACAAGCCGTAGTACCATTAATCTCAATAATATGAACTGCTTAGTATCCTACGATAATTCCCAAGCTCAAACTACACCAAGAATTGTTAATCGATATATATTCTCATTAAGTGTAGTCAAATTAAGGGCTTCTGAACGATTAATACGTGCAGCATTATGATCGGTGTTACAAAAATGTAAACGGTTGTTTGAACTTTTGGTAATTGAACTATACTGTGGTCAGACCACAAGGATAAAATAATAGAAGTGATGTCTGCCATGTACCCACATTTACTTGAACCACTCGATCTTGGATTTACCCAGTTACGTAACCGTGTATTGATGGGATCAATGCATACAGGTTTAGAAGAAAATAAAGAAGGTCTCCACAAACTCGCCGCGTTTTATGAAGAGCGAGCAAAAGGAGGCGTTGGCCTTATTGTTACCGGTGGTTTCTCTCCTAATTTACGTGGCAGATTAACCCCATTTAGTGCTGAATTCAGTAAAGTGAAGCATGCAAAAGCTCACCAAGTTGTTACCGAGGCCGTGCACAAGCATGGCGGTAAGATTGCCCTTCAGTTGCTGCATGCTGGCCGCTATGCCATGCACCCATTCGCGCAAAGTGCTTCGGGTATTAAAGCGCCAATCGCTAAGTTCGCACCGAGTGAGATGAGCCCTCGTCAGATCAAAAAGACCATCGGTGCCTTTGCCAATAGTGCAGAGCTAGCTCAGGTTGCTGGCTATGACGGTATTGAGATCATGGGCTCTGAAGGTTACTTGATTAACCAATTCATCTGTAAGCGTACCAACATGCGTTACGACGAATGGGGTGGTTCTTACGAGAAGCGTATGCGTTTCCCGCTAGAGATCGTTAAATCGATTCGCGAAGCTGTGGGTAAAGATTTCATTATTATTTTCCGATTGTCGATGCTTGATTTGGTTGAACAAGGCAGCACGTTTGAAGATGTTGTTCTTCTGGCTCAAAAGCTGGAAGAAGCCGGCGTTACCATTATCAATACCGGTATCGGTTGGCATGAAGCACGTGTTCCGACTATCGCGACGCAAGTACCACGAGGCGCATTCTCTTGGGTGACGGAAAAAGTGAAACCATACGTGTCGATCCCAGTGGTGACATGTAACCGAATTAATACGCCAGAAGAGGCCGAACGTATTCTTAGCTCTGGGCAGGCTGATATGGTGTCTATGGCGCGTCCATTCTTGGCAGACCCGGATTTTGTTAATAAAGCAGCTCAAGACCAAGCTCAGTTCATCAATACCTGTATCGGTTGTAACCAAGCTTGCCTTGATAACGTGTTTAAAGGTAAACGTGCGAGCTGTTTGGTGAACCCACGCGCTTGTTACGAGACTGAAATTGTTGTTCAGCCAGCGCAAGCGACTAAGACCATTGCGGTTGTCGGCGCAGGCCCAGCCGGTTTAGCCTGTGCAACGACTTTAGCTCAGCGTGGGCATAAGGTTGACTTGATTGAAAAAAATGACCGTATCGGCGGTCAGTTTAGATTGGCAATGCAGATTCCGGGTAAAGAAGAATTCAGAGAAACGATTCGCTACTTTGCTAACCAAATCGACGCATCAGGCGTGAACCTGAAACTGGATACTGAGGCAACGTTTGAGATGTTGTTGAAGTACGATGAAGTCGTGATGGCGGCTGGCGTAGAGCCAAGAAAGCTCGATATTGAGGGCATTGACCAAGAAAACGTGGTCGATTACCAAACCTTGATTCGCGAAAAGACACCAGTAGGCGAAAAGGTCGCGATTGTTGGTGCTGGTGGTATTGGTGTCGATGTGGCAACCATGCTGACAGAACCGACTTCACACAGCCTAGACGATTGGCTGCATGAGTGGGGCATCGATAAGAATATGGAACACCCAGGCGGACTTTACCCTTACCCTGATTCATTCAGCGATAAAACGGTGTGGGTGATGCAGCGTAAAGCGGGGCGCGTTGGTAAAGGTCCGGGCAAAACAACGGGCTGGATTCACAAACGCACGCTAGAGAAACGAGGTGTGAATCTACTGGGCGGTGTAAGCTACAACAAGATTGATGACCAAGGTCTGCATATCAGCGTTGGTAAGAAAGAGCAGGTGCTGGATGCTGACTCGGTTATCGTATGTGCAGGTCAGGTGTCAGTTCGTCCATTCGAAGACATGTGGCAAGAGTTTGGTGGTAAACTGCATGTGATAGGCGGCGCCGATTACGCGGGTGAATTGGATGCAGTACGCGCAATTCGTCAAGGTGTTGAGCTAGCGATTAAGTTATAGAATCAGCTATCAAACTGTAATCTTATCAGTAGATATTGTTACTTAATTTGCTGAGTTAGATTTTGAACAAGGCTCCTAAGTCATAGATTTAGGAGCCTTTATTGTTTCTAATCTAGCCTAAATGGACAGCCGTTGAGATTTATTATCGTTTGTATTCTGTGCTAAAGTTCAAGTATACAAATAATAAAGAAATAGTAAGGACTTCAAATGGATGCTTTGGATCTATTGCTCAACAGACGCTCAATCGCAAAACTCTCTGATCCGGCACCTGAAGGTGTGGCGTTAGAAAACATCATCAAAGCAGGGCTGCGTGCTCCAGACCACGGTGCACTAACACCATGGCGCTTTGTTATCGCGCAAGGTTCAGGCCTACAAAAGCTTTCAGACATCTTGGTGCGCGCCGCTGAAGCGGATGACAGCGAAGAAGCGGTTATCGAGAAAGTAAAAAAAGCGCCGTTCCGAGCTCCGATGGTGATTACTGTGATTGCCAAAGTAACTGAGCACGAGAAAGTGCCTGCTATCGAACAACATCTGTCTGCGGGTTGTGCTGCACAGGCGATGCAAATGGCCGCAGTCGCACAAGGTTTCCAAGGCTTTTGGCGCTCAGGTAAATGGATGTTCCACCCAGAAGTACACCAAGCATTTGGCCTAGAAGGCGACGATGAAATTGTTGGCTTCCTATACCTAGGCACTCCAGGCTGTACACCAATGAAAGTGCCAGAGCGCGACTTCTCTAAGTTCGTTGAGTTTTTATAAAGAAAGCTGAAGCTTGAATAGTGGAATGCTAACTGTATAAACAACCAGTTTTTCTTGATTTATTAGAGCCACATTAGATAATGTGGCTCTAATTGTTTGTAGCATCTGGAAAAACATGTCTCGCCTTATTATTGCTGAAAAACCAAGCCTCGGCCGCGCTATCGCCGCCGCACTACCGAATCCACAGAAGAAAGACCAAGGGTTTATCAAATGTGGTAATGGGGATGTGGTGACTTGGTGTATTGGACACTTGTTGGAGCAGGTTGAGCCAGACGCTTATGACGACCGTTATAAGAAATGGAACTTAGCCGATCTTCCTATCGTGCCAGAGCAATGGCAACTAAGACCTCGTAAGACGTCAAGCAAACAGCTCACGGTGATTCGAAAGCTATTGAAGGACGCGACCCAAATTGTTCATGCGGGTGACCCGGATAGAGAAGGGCAACTGCTAGTCGATGAAGTGATAGACTACTGCAAGGTATCCAAGGCCAAGAAAGAGTCGATGGACAGGCTGCTGATCAGCGATTTGAACTTACCAGCCGTGAAGCGTGCGCTCTCTCAAATGCGCAGTAACCGAGACTTTATTCCACTGTCTATTTCTGCTTTAGCACGCTCTAGAGCCGATTGGCTGTATGGCATGAACATGACCCGAGCTTACACCTTACTCGGTCAAAAGGCGGGTTACCAAGGCGTGTTGTCGGTAGGGCGAGTGCAAACGCCAGTACTTGGTTTGGTGGTAAGACGTGATGAAGAAATCGAGAATTTCATTCCTAAAGATTACTTCACTCTGCACGCTTTGATCCCTTATCAAAACAACGGCCAGAGCTTTGATATTCGAGCGCGTTGGAAACCAAGCGAAGCATGTAAACCATGGCAAGATGAAGAAGGCCGAGTGCTCAATCGAAAGCTGGTTGAGAACGTGGCTAACCGAATTGCGAATCAACCTGCAACCGTGACGGAATCAGAGCAAAAGCAAAGTAAACAAGCTGCGCCACTGCCTTACTCGCTGTCAGCACTGCAGATTGATGCGTCTAAGCGTTTTGGTATGAGTGCTCAGCAGGTTCTCGACACTTGTCAGTCGTTGTACGAGAAACACAAACTCATCACTTACCCGCGTTCTGACAGCCGCTACCTACCTAAAGATCATTACTCGCAAAGAGAGTCGGTCGTGGATGCTATCGCTAACAATGCGAAAGAGCTGCAAGGTGGTGCTCAAGGTGCGGATCTTTCTCTTAAATCCAAAGCATGGAACGACAGTAAGGTCGATGCTCACCACGCGATAATTCCTACTCCGAAAAAGTCATCGGTGAACGGCCTGTCTGCCAATGAGATGAAAATCTATCAGCAAATCGCTCGCCAGTATCTAATGCAGTTTTACCCACCTGCGGTTTTTGCTGATGCTAAGCTGGTCTTTGATATCGCTGGTGGCGTGTTCATCGCAAAAGGGCGTCAGCTTATCAACCCGGGTTGGAAGGTGTTGATGGGTAAAACGGATACCGAAGAAAAAGGGGATGGCACGGATACGGTTCCTCCATTGGATAAAGGTACGGTGTTGACGTGCCGTGAAGGCGTGATTGGTGATAAGAAAACTGAGCCACCAAAACACTTCACGGAAGCGACATTGCTTCAAGCGATGACAGGTATCGCGCGTTTTGTTGCGAACAAAGATCTCAAAGGCATTTTGAAAGAAACCGATGGCCTTGGCACAGAAGCAACCCGTGCGGGTATTCTAGATACTCTATTCAAAAGGCAGCTGCTAACGCGCCAAGGTAAGAGTATTCACAGTAGCCCTGCTGGCAGAGGCTTGATTCATGCCTTACCTGAGGATTCTACCTTCCCAGACATGACGGCACATTGGGAGCACCAGCTGCAAGGCATGGCAGAACGAAATCAAGCGTATCAGCCTTTCATGCAAGCGTTAGAAAGCAAGATTGATGGTTTAATGGGTAAAGTAAAAACGGGAGAAGTTCCTGAATCACTCCGCCACCTTCCTAAAGTCGAGAGACCTGCCTTCAAACGCCGTAAAGGCGGTGGGGCGAAGAAGTCTTACGCCAAGACAGGTACGTATGCTAAGAAAGGTACTTCCGCTAAAAAGAGCACTAAAAGCTAAGACTTATTGAGGTTAGGATTAGCGACCGACTTTACGGCCACAACGTTTAAACAGTTGCTGCCAATAGTCAACATGGCGACGAGTGGATGATCGAAAGGCTTGATGTGCATCTTGGATGGGAAAGTAATAACTGTGCAGTTCAGGTTGCGCGTCAAACATTCCTAGTTGCGGGGCTATGTGCTGATAGTAGCCATCCAGTTGCGCCATGTAAGGCTGAACCTTACCTATGTATTGTTGCTCGAACACATTGTTGAGATAGCGGAACTTAGTGGTGTCTCGTTGTTTACCACAGATGATCTTGTCATCAAAAGTTGTCAGCTGTTTGGTGATGGTATCAAGCTCAACTGACGCCCGAGCGAGCGAGTAGTATAAATCCCCAAGGGTCGAACTCTTCTCTAATACTTCTTGAACCTCAGTGGTTTTGCCGGAAACGAGCGATGTGTTTAACGCTTGATTGATGTGTTCTAACGCATCACTGGTTTGTCGTACCTGATCGCCTATATCAGCGCGTAACCACTGACTACCCCGCATTTGTGACTGCATAGCATCGCTGGCATAGATGAGATTCCATTGATGCAGTGGAAACTGTGCGAGTTTCTGTTGCTCAATTTCTCTTAGTAATTCTACGATCTCTGGGTCTAATTCATTACTGGATAAACATTTGCCCACGCCTTCAAGTAGCGCGACTTGATAATCGTAATTACGAAACTCATCCGCGACCTTGCCCAGAACCGAATTTCTTTCTGCAATCAGATTGAACAATCCACACTGACGAAGCTGGTAGCTGTCGATGAGGCCGATAGAGAGTGAGGGCACGTCAAGCAGCAGTTCTCGTTTTCTCGGTAGGCTTTCAAATTCCCATTCCTCTATTATCTCGTCAGCATCTTGTACTCTGGCTATCTTTGTTTGATAGTCGTCGTACAAGTCGCCGGGGCCATTACTGAAACAGCCAGTTAGCATCACTGTTAGACAAAACAGCGTTGAGTGCTTAACTAGGTTTGAGAGATGCCCTGCATTCATCTGTGGATTACCAGTCAATTTCGCTGCCATCGAAATTGAAGAAGTGACCACTCACTTCGGTATTCGCTGACTCGATGACTTCAATCAGGCCGGAAGCTGAAGTGTCGGTGTCGATCAGAGCATTAGGGCCACCCATTTCAGTCTGCACCCAACCTGGATGCAGTGCTAACACCGTAAAGCCATCATCGGTTAAGTCGTTGCTTAGGCTCTTCACCACGGAGTTTAGAGCGGCTTTAGAGGAGCGATAGATGTAACCGCCGCCTGAGGTGTTCTCTGACATACTGCCGACTCTAGAGGATAAACAAGCGACCTTTTTGATATCGCTGCCTTCTAGTAGAGGCAATAGCGTTTCGACAAGCTTTAGTGGAGCGATGGTGTTGACTTCGAATACACGACGCCACTCTTCAACATCGGTATTACCCAGCCCGTAGCCTTTAGGGCCATAGTAGCCAGCGTTGTTGATCAAGATATCAATCGACTCTATTTGCGAAGGGAGTTGGCTTACTGCTTGGTAATCGGTTATCTCTAATTGAATACAGGTAAGGTTGGTGTTGTGGTCTGCGAGTGAGAGCAGTTCTTTTGCTGAATTGTCATCACGATAAGTCGCGTACACCTTGTGATTACTTTCCAAGTATTGTCGAGTCAGGCTTAAGCCAATGCCGCGGTTCGCTCCAGTAATAAAAATAACGCTCATGGTGATTCCTTTTAAGTTCAATTAGTTAAGTTTGATGGCTTAACACGAGAAAATCAACGCTCCACCAACTGGCCATTAGCATTCCTACAAAAATCATTACTGCTGCCGCTGAGCCGCAGATCACCCCAAAGATGAGTATTACGTTTTTCATTATGGTCTCTACTTTATAATTAATAACAATGATAACCATTATCATTAATTAAGGTTGTCGCCAAGTTTGAGGCTGTTATGATTTTGAGAAAGATACGCAATTAGCCTGATTATGATTCCTTTAATTTACCACCCAATCTATTCACAGTTACCTTTACCAGAAGGTCATCGCTACCCAATCAACAAATATCAGTTGTTGCATAGTGCTGTTGAGGCGCTGATGAATAGCGAACCTCGATGGAAGTGCAAGTTTGAAGTGTGCCAACCAACGCCGGTTTCGGTTGAGCAAGTAAAACAGGTACATGATAGCGAATATGTTGATTTGCTCGTGTCTGGTAAGTTACCTGCAGCAAAGATGAGACGTATCGGTTTCCCGTGGAGCGAGCAACTTATCGAAAGAACACTCTACTCAAGTGGTGGAACCTGCTTGGCCGCTGAAATGGCAATAGAGACTGGTTTAGCGATTCATTTGAGTGGTGGTTATCATCATGCGCATCATGATTTTGGAAGTGGCTTTTGTTTGTTGAACGATTTGGTTTTAGCGGCAAAACACGCGCTGACCTTTGAACATATCGATAAAGTGCTGATCGTTGATAGCGACGTTCATCATGGTGATGGCACAGCAACTCTTTGCCAAGACAACGACGACATCATTACTCTGTCGTTCCACTGCGATAAAAACTTCCCTGCACGAAAGCCGCTATCCGATTTAGATGTGCCATTAAGTCGTGAAACAGAAGATGAAGAGTTCCTACGTTGTTTTGAACAAGTCACTAAGTTAGCGATTGCTCACCATCAACCTGATCTGATTATTTATGATGCGGGGATCGATATCCATCAAGACGATGAATTGGGTTATTTGAATGTCTCGACACAAGGGATATTTGAGCGCGACTGTTTCATGATTGAATTAGCGAAATCAGAGTCTGTTCCGATGGCCTGCGTAGTCGGTGGCGGATATCGAACTCAACATCAAGATTTGGTGCCGATTCACATGCAGCTGTTAAAAGCGGCTTATCATGTTTACGGTTAACCTCTCAAATTAGCGCCTGATAGCTCATTGAAATGATGGTGTGAAATAAGCGTATCTTGCACCATAAAAGACACGGTTGCACCATTGTGATTCATATAAAGTGCTTTTTTATTAATTAGTTACGTATTTGTGTGATTAATTGTGGTCTGTAAATTGCTTTACCCATGTGTCTATAAAAACACAAGGGATAAAAATGAACCTGACGGACAAGGAACGTAGTTGGCTTAATTGGTTTGGCGCAACAGGAAAACTGGCTATGCGCAGAGCTTGTTTCCTCAATCGAAGTAGGACGGAGGAGCTTGAACAAGCTTTTGAAAGTATTGCTCACACGCGAGTTCAACTTCTGCATAACTGGGTCAAGAATCAATGGGACTTTTTAGAAGACTCTGCTGTTTATTTGGCAAGTCGAACGGAAGAGCAAGCACAGGGGACGTTATCTAGCCTTCTTAAACGCAGTACGGATTTTTCTGAGTTGGCGATCGTCGATGCTAAGGGGATAGCACAAGCATCGAGTTATCATGAGCATGTAGGGGTTAACCTTGGAGACAAGAAGGCTTTAGTTGAAGGGGCTTCAAAGCGTTATCTGCATGGGCCGTATATGGATCAGCGCACGTTGAACGTAGGGGCTTCGAGTTCATCGTTTCATGACCAAGTAACGCTGATGTTTTATGTCCCCTTTTCTCGGGATGAAGGGGCGCCGCAATTCCTATGTGGTCGTGTTCCAAATGATGTTATTGGTGACATTATTCAAAGAGAAGCGGGGCATATTTATAGCGAGTCGGGTGATAACTATATCTTTATGGTCGACTCCATTCATGATCCTAATACTCAGCCGGGTGTTGCGCTCTCTCGTTCTCGCTTTGAAGATAATACCTTTTCACACGGCGAGAACTTAAAGCAAGGGATTCATACTGATTGGGGAACGGTTAAGATCCAGCACCACACCGAATTTGAGATTCGCTTTACAGACCCAGCCACTAATCAGCTTCACCCAGGCGTAAGAGAAACCATTAAAAATGGCAGTAACTTGTTTATTGGTTATCCGGGGTATTCTGACTATCGCCACATACCCGTTATTGGCAAAGGTATCACTTTTCAATTGGATGGTTCACCAGATACCTTTGGCATGATGTGTGAGTCCGATTTAGAAGAGGTCTACAGAGACCGAAGTCTAAGTTATACCTTATCTAAGCACTTTATCAGCTGCATGCTACTGCCTCTATTTGTTCCATTACTGTTTGCCAACCTTTATACACTCACACCTTTTATGCAGAGTGGCATTATGTTCGCTTGCGCGTTGCTTTCATTGGGCTTATTCCGTTTAGTTAGCGCCAAACCACTAGCGAAGAAGATTCATGAAATGACCGGGGTAATGCAGACCTTAGCTGAAGGTGATGGCAACTTAAGTCGGAGACTTGATCCCACCACATTCAGTCATAATGAACTTGGCAACTTAGGGCGCTGGACTAACAGTTTTATCGACAATTTAGATAACACGGTGAGTGAGTTGATCCATGCGAGTCACGAAGTTAGAGAGGTTTCGGAATCGATGTTTCGTCGCAGTGTCGTGATGAAGCAAACCAGTGATGATGCATCACAAGCGTTAAGCAATATGCTTCAGTTGAGTCAGTATCAACAGAGCGAAATTACTCATGCGAGTGTCTCAGCAACGCAAATGGACACGGTGATGAAACAAGCCGTCCTGAGCGCAGAGAAGGAGTACAATCAGTCCGTCGAAGGCATGGAGATTGTTCGCAATATCGTAGAAAGCTCGGCGCATAGCGTGAATGAGGTGAATAATGAAATGACTAAGGTGTCTGACATTATAGATATCATTACTGACATTACCGCGCAGACTAACCTTTTGGCCTTGAATGCGGCCATTGAGTCGGCAAGAGCAGGTGAACACGGGAGAGGGTTCTCTGTCGTCGCTTCTGAAGTAAGAACTCTGGCTGACCGAACTTCACAAGCTGCTAACCATATTAGTGACCTAATGAAAGAGCTGCATAGTAAGTCTCGCAGTGCTGTTGAGTCCATGGAGCGAGGTGTCGAGAATGTGAGTAAAGGAAACTTAACAGTCGACTCAAATGCTCGCAGTGAGCAAATTCAATCAGCGGTGAGTGACCTCTTTACCACGATGTCTAACTTAGATGAAAACAGTCAGAAAAATGGACAAACGGCAGATAAAGCCCAACGTTCAATATCTGACTTACAACTGTCTACTAAGCAACTCGCACGTCGAGTGTCCTTGATGGGCAATGCATTGAGCCGTTTAGACCAATTGATTGGGCGTTTTGAAGTGAGCCGAAAGGTGGCGTAGTGGAAAATACGTAAGTTCTTTACGCAAACGCCAGATACAAAAAAGCCGCTGATTTCT
>NZ_JBFROH010000032.1:92852-93265 GCF_041471425.1 Vibrio sp. 10N.261.52.C2
CAGCCATCCCTCCAGTGGCGCGTATAATATAAGGGTGGCTTTCGCTTGTAAATACCCTTATTAACTGACTGCTTTTTTTATGAACGCTTTTTGGTATTTTTGTTCTGAATGATTATTTATTGTTCGGTTTATTAAGAAGCCGACAAAATCTAATATTCAATAAGCCAAGTATTCCCAACTTTTGTTATACGTGAAGTGTTTCTGTGCTATTAAAAAAGAAAGTATCTAATTGGCTTGCAGGTAAAGTTATGAGAGGAGTGGCTTAGGCGCATGAACTTTTAGTTTAGAACGGTGAGATCGGAATTTAAAACTAGGTATAAAGTGAATGGGTTTGAAACTGGGACTGTAGAGAGTTTTGTTAGATGAGCTTTATATTTTAAAAAGCTTCAGATGCAAAAAAGCCGCTGATTTCT